>JAKSVF010000012.1 GCA_024408235.1 Bacilli bacterium | reverse complement strand
GACGGAAACTCGCTCTTGTTTAGAGCGTTTTATGCAACCGCTTATGGTGACACAACCAATATCATGAGAACTAAGTCTGGCGTCCCTACCAATGCCATTTTCGCCTTTGCAAACATGATTACAAAATTCCTTCAAGGGTTCAAAGGCGGGGAATATCTTTTCGTCGGATTTGATGCTGACGGACATACATTCAGGAAAGAGCAATATGCAGATTACAAAGCTAATAGAAAACCATGTCCACCAGAACTCATTCCTCAGTTTCCGATCTCTAGAGAACTGCTGAATTCTCTCGGTATTAAGAATTACGAAGAATCTGGAATTGAAGCGGACGATATCTGTGGAACTGTAGCTAAATGGGGCTCGGCTCAGGGCTTCGAAGTCACAGTCTATACTTCCGATAAAGATTATCTCCAATTGATTGATGACAACATTACGGTTTCTTTACTCAAGGTCGGATTATCCAATATGGAAATCATGAACAAGGTGACCATGCCAGAGAAATTTGGTTTTTCGCCAAAACAAATCATTGATTATAAAGGACTAAGAGGAGATTCATCTGATAATCTTCCTGGTATTCCAGGAATTGGCGACAAGACCGCTGTAAAACTTATACAGGATTACGGCACATTTGATGCGATTGTTGAGGCTGCTCAAACCATGAAATCCAAGGTTGGCGAAAACATCAGAACATATGTTGAACAAGGAAGACAATGCTATGAACTCGCAACAATCAAAATCGACTGCGAGCTTCCATTCAATCTCGAGGATTGTTTATATAAAGGCTATCAGTTTGCAGCCGTTAATCAGTTCGCGCAAAAATATGAGTTGAAACAATTCATCTCAAGATTGCCTCAAGCACTCAAGAACCAAGACAAGAAAGAAATTGAGTTTAAACCAGTTAAAGCGGGCTCAGCAGAATTGTTCAAAAACGATCGAGAAATAGGTCTCGCTTTTGATATTGATTATTCTTCCTATCACGATTGCATCATTAATGGCGTAGCAATCTCAAATCTTGAAAATTCCCAGTACATTTCGTATGAAACGCTTATAAAGGATTTAGCTTTCAAAGAGATAATGGAGAATGAAAACATCAGAAAGCACGTCTTTGATGCCAAGGCTACATTCTTCGTCTTGAAGAGAATGGGAATCGATTTCAAAGGATTGGAAAATGACATCTTACTAGCGGCATATCTTCTCGATTCCACCGTCACCGCTAACCCACGACTTGTTTTCGCTAGTTTCGGCGTTGATGTTGAGTCAGATGAAGTCATCGACTTATTCAACACATCAAAGTTCTTAGAGACCTCAAAAATGGCTTTTTCAGCTCTTTCTCTAAAAGAGAAGATTATGTCCAATCTTAAACAAGAAGATGATTATGAATTATATAAGGATGTCGAACTTCCGCTTTCACTCGTCCTTGCGAAGATGGAACTCGCGGGAATGCCGGTTCACAAAGATGTCCTTGCCGAAATTGGAAAAGATTTTAGAGTAAAACGCGATTCCTTAGAAAAAGAAGTCATCGAAATGGCTGGTCACCCATTCAACTTAAACTCACCAAAACAAATCGGAGAAGTTTTCTTTAAAGAATTAGGCATTCGAGATCCTAGAGGTGGTTCAACCGGTGTTGAAGCCATGAATGAGCTTAAGGATGATTATCCTATCGTTGCAAAATTGCTCGAATATAGAAAATATGCAAAGTTGATGTCCACTTACATTGAGGGAATTGTGCCTCACATCGACTCGAACGGGTATGTTCATACATATTTCAACCAGGCTCAAACCGCTACTGGAAGACTATCTTCATCTTCACCTAACCTGCAAAACATCAGCACAAGAGACCCTGAATCAAAATCCATTAGAAAAGCATTCTTCTATGATGACCCAGATTACACTATCGTATCATTTGACTACGGCCAGATTGAGTTAAGAATCTTAGCTTCTTTATCCAATTGCAAAAAGTACTTAGATGTATTCAACAGCGAGGAAGATAGAGATGTTCATAGTGAGACAGCAAAACTCATATACCACACAGATGAAATAACATCTCTTCAAAGAAGAACTGCTAAAGCAGTTAATTTCGCAATAATCTACGGAACAACGGTGTATGGTTTAGCTGATCAGATTGGATGCACGCCAAAAGAGGCCCAAGAACTCATTAAGAATTTCTACTATGCATACCCAGAAGTTGGAGAGTTCTTGCAGAAGACAGTAGGTGAAGCATCTACAAAAGGCTTTGTTACAACAATGTTTGGCAGAAGAAGATACCTACGCGAAATCAACGATCCAAACTATGCGAAGAGAGAATCGGCTAGAAGACAAGCATTGAACGCTCCGGTGCAGGGAACCGCAGCAGACCTTATGAAAATAGTAATGGTTAAAGTTCAGGATTTCCTCGAAGAAAAAGGTTTCAAAACACAGCTCGTTCTCCAAATACATGACGAACTTATGTTCAAAGTTCCTAGCGATGAAATGGAAACGGTGCTCCCACTCATAAAGAACATAATGGAAAATACGGTCGAACTTCCAGTCCGCCTTGTAACAGAAATGGGCGAAGGAAAGACTTGGTATGAGGTGAAATAAAATGCCAGAGTTACCAGAAGTTGAAACGGTCAAAAGCATTCTTCAAGATATAGTGCCTGGAAAGACAGTCAAATCAATCGACGTCTATTATTCAGGCTGCATTAAAGCACCCGTAGAGGAATTCAAGAATTTCGTCATTGGCGAAACATTCACAAAAATGTCTAGAAAAGGGAAAATCCTTATTTTCCATATGACCAATAACAAGGTCGTAGTGTCACACCTTAGAATGGAAGGAAAGTACTTTGAAGGAATGGAAAATGACGTTCCTGATAAGCATGATATAATGCGTTACGTCTTCACCGATGGGACAACATTAAGATATAACGATGTACGCAAATTCGGCGTACTTGTACCGCAAAAAGAGGATATTTGTAACTCAATTCCGCCTCTGTCCGAAGTAGGTAAAGAGCCTTGGGATCTATCACCTCAAGAACTTTATGAAGGGCTCAAAATAAAGAAGTCCACGATTAAAGAAGCATTGCTAGATCAGAGGCTTATTGCAGGTCTTGGCAATATCTATGATGACGAGGTTCTTTTCGCTACAAAAATAAATCCAAAAAGAGCCGCAAACTCCATCACTCAAGAAGAGTGTATAAGAATAGTTAAAGAAGCTGGCAGAATCCTAAATGAGGCAATTGCAAATGGAGGTTCCACTATCAAATCATACCACCCAAAAGAAGGCGTATCTGGTTTGATGCAGACTAGACTTCTAGCATATGGGCACGGAAACGAAGCCTGTCCAACATGTGGATTCCCGATGAGAAAGATATTCATCGGTGGAAGAGGAACTGTCTATTGCCCAAAATGTCAGGTTAACTATGGTGAGCCATTCATCGTAGGAGTAACAGGACCAATTGCTTCTGGAAAAAGCACTGTGAGCAAATATCTAGAGTCCAAAGGATATCTTAAGATTGACGCAGATTTTGTTGTTGCAGAACTATATAAAAACAACTCATTTACAAATAAAATATGTGCCCATTTTGGCATGTCATCATTTTCTAGAGAAGAGTTACTTCAGATTGTTTCAGCTGACGAGAACAAGAGAAAAGAATTAAATGAAATCGTTCATCCTGCCGTATTTGATGAATTCTTTAAAATCATAAAGGATAACAAAAACGAAAAGATCGTATTAGACGTCCCATTGCTAATCGGAAGCCCATTAGAAGAAATTTGCGATTTGATAATCACCGTGATAGCCGATGAGAAAAATCAAATAGAACGTATAATTCAAAGAGGAAAAGACCCTGCAGCATCCATGGCTTTAAACAAAAAATGGCCTAAAGGTATTGCAAAAAGAAAATCCGGCCTTGTTCTCACAACGGACGGATCACTTGACGAACTATATAGAAATCTTGATAAATACAATTGGTAATTATTATAAATAATTCTCAATTCCATCCTCGATGATTGTCTCTGATTCAATGTTCTTTTTTATGGTTGATATGATGGTAGAAATCTCAAGCTTTGACTGCGGATTTGTTCCATACATAACAGCGACATCGTTCAATGAATAATTGCTTGTGAAGAATGTAAAGAGTTTGTTTTTAGCGCGCTCATTGATAATTGGTCTTAAGACAGTGTTTATGACATACTCCGACTTAAACTCGCTACCAAAATTGTCTAAGACAAGAACCTTGACTGTCTGAAGCTTATTCATCTCAGCATCAAATGATGCCCTTTTAAACTTATCCATAGACAATAAGCGCAAGTCGCCAAACTTCTTGTTAGTATCAACGAAACAAATTTTCGCGCCCTTTTCAGCTAACTTATTGCAGAAGGAAGCGATAATAAATGATTTACCAGTACCAGTGTCTCCAACTAGGTAAGCCCACTTCTTATCTTTGGAAGCTACCGCCTTTTTTAGCGAAGTCATAGCCTTACGAACTCTAACGGAATTGGAGATTGGAGACTCGAGCCATTCATCTGGGAAAGAACGATCTAAATATCCATCCACCACAACATCTTTTAAAGCCTGTTTCTTGCATGGCCCAAATTTGCAGATTACCTCACCGGCATCGCCAATAGCCAAGTCTGTTGAATTGTGATAAGAGTCTGCCTGGCATTTGTCTAATCCTTTGCAGTTTCTGCATTGATCCTTAGAAACTTTGTATCTAAAAATCACTGAAGCATAGTTTGGTATTTCTTCTTTTGAAACACCCAATGATGCGAGTTTTTCAACAACTTCATCATCCATTAAAAGCTCATCGACAATAGATAAAGAATCAGCGTTTTTGTTGACGAATTTTGATGTATCAATTTTCTCCATATTCTTTACTCTCCTATGTCGATGTTATTTAAGAAGTCTTCCATCTCTTCTGGTGTCATTATATCTGACTCGTCCTCAGAACGGATTTCTTCTTTAACCTCTTCTGCAATTGGTTCTTCTTCAACCTTAGGCGATTTCTTGCCTGTTTTCACATTAGTTTTCTTCTTGGCTTTTGATTTTGATGTTTCTGCGAAGTAATTAATTGCATCCACAACCGTGTCAACGCCTTCTCTAACGAGTGAACCCGCCACTTTCTGAGTGAAGGAAGCTGGCAAAGTATTGTTGTTTGTTGTTGTCACATAAAGAATCAATGCATTACACACTGGTGCAGACAATCCCATCTCGACCGTCAATGTGTTGATTAAATCGAGATCAGGTTTAGCTGGTTTATTTCCTTTTTGGAGTTTTGATAGGAATTCAACAGGCGTCATTGTTTCCATCTGTCTAATCGATCTCGCTAACTCACTGTCTCCATGTGCTTCACTTGATTTTGAAGGAGTCTTCCTCAAATACGAGAACTTGTAATTCTCCTCGGCAAGTTTAGACAAATGTTTTGCGTTTAGTCTCTCGCCCATTGGTTTGTTGAACAAGAATGCTTCTCTAACAAATCCAGCGATAGCGGATTCTTCGTAATTATATAGAGCAGAAATTCTTGCTATTTTTACGAACTCCACCTTGCTGAAAGAGTCAAATGTAAATCTAGGATCGATAGCCCTTAATGCCTTCATGAAAGCGTTCCTGTCGAAACCCGTGTTGATACTGCCAAGTTTTCTACCACCTGTGTCCTTTGCGGATTCTCCATAAATTGGATCGGAGAAATCAGGCGAGAAGAATCCTTGGAAAGTCTGAGATACATTTTCATATTCCTGAGGTACATCCTCTGTCTGATATTTATTCGCCAAAGCTTCTAAAGCAGTTTCTCCAACATATTTCGCTAAAGTCCCTGCCAACAGTTCATTTCCCAAAAACTCTCTTGGAGTACGTGGCGAATAAGTGCAGTAACAGTATAACTGATACTCAGCCTCTGATTTTTTATAGGTTTGCAACAAACCCATTGCCTCAAGGCCAGATAATGCAGCAATAAACTCACCTGCCGACAACTGATTTCTTGTGAACAATGACTGATGCGAAATCACTTCTCCAGGTTCAATATTAGACAAAGCAAAATAAACACCGATTGCCTTTATACCCAGTATCGGTGCATATAGGTCCAGGAGGTATTTATAATCCTCTGTTGAGAATAAGGATTGAGGTCTAACTTCTAATAAATCGCTTGGGCTAATCTCTTTCATGGGCAAAATCATAGCAAAGCAATTTCTCTATTTCTATCAATGTTTTGAAACATACATAGTATATTCGATTTTTATCCACAAGAAAGCGAACGATAAACATCCGATAAATCCCATCTTTTTAGGGTTTTCCACATAACTATTCCTAAAAATCCACAACTTTTACCCAAACCAACTCAAGATAAAAACACGCTTTCTGAAAACTTTTCATGTGTTTCAATGTTTTACATATTGTTCGCCATTGAAAGACATTATTATATCGAAAAAAGAAAAAATTATATTTTGATTACTCTATAGGCAATTTTGTCATTATTTATAATTTAATAATTTTATTAAAACTTTGAAAATATAATTATTACAATTTTGCGTTTTTTGTTATCTTTCATTGGCTTTATAAAATTGAAAACACTTTCATGTACGTATTTCAAAAACAAAAATTGACATTATGCGCATATCTTATTTAATGGTGAGCACGACAGGAGTCAATCAAATGAAGAAAACACCATTACTAGTGCTTGCAACTGCAGTCCTCATGACACTCGTTGCTTGCAGCCCAGCAACAAAAACTTCTGGAGGCAACGGTTCTGAACAAGAAACAGTCTCCTCTTATGAAACAGACCACTCCAGCATTTATTCGTCTGAAGAAGAGGTCTTATTCAACAATGCCGTCTCAAACAACCCACACGATGCCGAAGAAATCTATGAGCTTTTCGCTAAATTAGGTTCAACCGGAACATATCGTCAGAAAATATTCACAAAAGATGAGTCTTTCGTATTCACATATCATTCTGACCGTTACATCGTTCAGGAAGGCGAAGGATTCAACAATGCCGCAATCGCTTTGAAGAACTACAAAAAAGGCGGTACGGGCGACGTGTGTTTCGAATCGACTTTCAAGGTAAAAGAAGACGGACACAAAGAATTCACATTAGGAAGACCAATCTCACTCATTGACTGGTCAACATTTCAGATCGTAGGCCACGAAACATCATTAAAAGACTACAACATCGCAAACTTCTACAACGAATACACAGTCAAGTACAACGAAGTCTTAACAGGTTCACAGCCAAATACGTTTGAACTCAAATTCAAGCAGCAATGGTATGACCTTGGCAACGGAAACAGAACCTTTATGGCATTCGTTTCACAATTAATCGCAGCAGGCGAATATTTCGGCGCAGGCAGATTAAGATCAATCAAGATGTACTATAACACCGATGAAAATCTCGTCATCGAAGGTTACATCAACAGCTTTGACGATGATGATTTGCACCTCATGTTCGTCACAGTGCTTGAGGACGTCGGAACAGCAAAAGACGCTGATATGGATGCATTCTTAGCAAGTGATGCAGTCAAAATCAGCGACAAAGCAGTTAACAGAAATGATGTTGCAAATGCATTAGGCTCATCATTATCAACAACCACAACCGTTACAGCTTACATCGACGGAAAAGAAGTTCTTGTTGGCGATAACAACTTAGACTTCGACGAAAACGTCGCTAGACTCTACGGCATCAACGGCGACACTCATTACCACAACCAAGATGGCAGATTTGTTCGCGATTATATCGACGGACAGAATGAAGTTTCGTGGGTTGATACCGGATACCCTTACAGTCAGCTCGTCGCTATCGCGGATAGATTTGATGAGGACGACTGGAGAGAAGTCGGAGAAAACAAATACCGCTATTACGGTGCAGACATCGATACAGCATTCCTTGATTTCTCAGAAACTCCAGCTCCAGGCGGATGGTTATTCCAGGATGTCGTTCTCGAAACATCCGGCGGAAAGATGACAAAGGTCACCGCGACAACAGAAACAGAATACGCAGTTCTCGATAGCGGAGAAGAAGCGGAAGTCAGCTACAAATTTGAAACAAAGATCGTTCCTGATAGAAACATCCCTGACCTCAAGCCATATGCAAGAATCGATGATCAGGCAACAAGACTCGAAAAAGCCCTCGACTACATCAACGATCCGAAGACCGAATATAGCGTTTACGGAATCGAAACATCAGATGATCCCGATTTAGACGCCACAGGTTGCTACCGCGAAATGACATATACAAACGAGTTCATCTTAGAAGATTACCACTACTATAGAACACATATGGACGCAAACGCTAACGTCGCAACAGATGAAATTCACACATTGATCGGTGACTACTACATCAAAGACTCAAGTGGAAAAACAACGGGTGTTGTTCCATTCAAAGTTAAAGATGGTAACCCAGTCGCTAAGAGACCTGTCCAGAGCGCAGATAGCAAGACATACAGAAGATACTATTGCACACCATCTGCAGAAGTATTCGATTACAACCCATCAACAAGAACATACACAACAAAGGATGATGTCGGATACTACGCAGCAATCTATGTCGGAAAAGCATTCCCAACTGCTGCAGACAACTTCATGGCAGGCGTTTCAATCACTCTCACAGAAGATTTATCAAAAGTCGAGAAGATCGTCTACCACGAATCATTCGTCTATGATGGAGTCGAATATGGAACCGCAGACGGCATCCTCACATTCAACTACAACATCGACAAATCCGAGATGTTATCAAAACTACAGGCGATGCCTGATTACACATATCCAACAAAGTGGAGCGATTCAGAATGCGGAGAGAAAGTCGTTAGAGAATTCAACGACTACTACAAAGGATGCGTCGACCACGAAGGAAAGCCTCTCGATATCGACAACGTCCCATACCTCTACGATTCAACGGCAGATTACTACTGGGCACCAGTTCAGTTCACAATCGCAAAAGAATTATGGCTCCTCAACGATGCCGGTTCATCCGACAAGGATTATATGAAAAAGATCATAGAAAAATTCGAATCTGATGACAGATGGACATATCAGGAAACAGATCAGAACGGCGCACGTGTCTACGTTGACGGAGATATGTACGTTAGAGTATTACCAAACACAGCCGATGGATTCTGGTTTGGAAAAACAGTCAACCTTTAACTAATTTAATTTTTCTTAATAGGAGATAAGAAATGAAAAAATCAACTTTATTAGTTCTCTCATCAATGTTGGTCTTCGGATTAGCAGCATGCGGAGGAAACAGCAACACAGCATCATCAAACGATGCAGGCAACACATCAGACACAGCAACTTCTGAGACAGTCGGAACTTCAGAAACAACATCTGAAGCAGCTGCATCTTCAGAAAATGTCGCAACTTCAGAGGTCGCAACTTCAGAGGTCGTCTCATCACAGGGACCAGCTGTTGGTCCAGTCGATAACGACACATTAAAAGAAGCCGCTGACAAATATGTCATGCGTGCAGCAATGAATGCATCAAAAGTAAAAGAAGGTTCATTCAAATCAACAACAGTTGACCCATACAACCCAGTCGAAGCCCCAACCATCAACGATGGAACATACGAATTTGGTGAAGATTATTTCCACTCACGCACTTTAAACTGGTCAATCTATGAACACAGCTACTATGTCACAGAAAGTGATGGCGTTAACAAATATAGCGGCGCAGAAGGTGACCCACTTAGCAAATCAGCTTCAGACGAAGACCATTTAGAAGGCATCGACTTCACATGGAGTTACAGAGGAAACTTCCTTGGTGGAGACATATATGGCGCAGAAGCTATGTTATCCTCAACTTGGTCACTTGCAAAATCTGAAAATGCAAAGGAACTCGCTGGCGAATTAACAGAGACAGGATTCAAGGCATCATTCAAATATGACAACATCACAGAATGGTCTGAAGAATATTTCACATTTGAATTCGAGGCATCATTCAGCGAAAACGCATTAGTGGCATTCAAAGTTGTTACCGACAACAAAGCAATGCTTGATGAAACAAACGAATTCGGAGCACCAACAGGCAATAAGGCTCTTACATGGCAGTACACACAGACATACGAAATCGCTCAGACACTCGGTGAAAGAACTGCTACATTCCCATACGACTTATCAGACTTTGAGTTCACTTCATGGGACGTCTACTACGGAGAAACAAAGATCGCTGACAAATCAACAGTCGATGTTGAAATGGATGAATACGGCGGCGTTAGCCTTAAGGTTATGAACCAGCTTCCAGAATCAGCAACCGCAAACATCGACTCATTCAAAATTGAATATGATGAAGGCGGTATCTGCAACTTTGCATCATATGGCGCTTACAACCAGCAGATCAACCTTAACTTCAATGGAGCGGGATCATGCAAGTTCAAAGTCTCAACAAAGAATGTGTCAGTTGAATTCACACTCAACGTCAAGGCACCTTCTCTCAGCGCTATCGAAGCTTCACAGTGGACATACCTCGAATGGGCACCAGGCGAAGGCTCATGGATGGATTCTTGGATGATGGGCACCGAAGGCGTAGTCGGCGAAGAATTCTTATTCGAAGTCAAGGCTACTCCATCAACAGCTGACAACTCAGCAACAATTACCGTCACAGCTGAAGAGGGCACTTGGACTTTAGGAACAAAAGAAGTTGACGTTTGGGGTTCAGCAAAAACACTCCACACTCTCAAAGTCACAAAGGCTCAGACAGTCAAATTAAAAGTCACATCAACTGTTGACCCAACAATCAGCTCAGAATACGAAATCGTTTTCTCCGCAGCTGCTGCTGAATAAAAAGCAATAAATCGATTTGGGGCGGATTTATCCGTCCCTTTTCTTTTTACTTATTAATAAGTAACGCCAATTCATGCCATAAAAAGATATGTCGTTTTATCGGTAAGATACGACTTCTACTATTATTATCATTACATAATGATAGACAAGTGTTTATAATATGCACGTTTACAAGGAGAGTGTAATCGATATGAAAATTGGAATCCTTACATCCGGTGGAGACTCACCTGGAATGAATAACGCCATCGCTGCCATCGTAAAAGCTGGCATCGCAAATGGCATTGAGGTTTACGGAATATATAACGGCTATAAGGGAATGGTCGAAGGTAAAATCAAGAAGCTCGAATTATCAGATATCCTCGGTATCGTTGATAAAGGCGGTACGATTTTAAGAACGGCAAGACTCCCTGAATTCAAGGAAGTCGCAGTTAGACAGAAGGCCATTGAACAATTGAAGGCTTTTGGAATTGAGGCAGTTGTCGTCATCGGTGGCGACGGTTCATATATGGGCGCTATGAAGCTCTCAGAAATGGGTATCAACTGCATTGGCTTACCAGGCACAATCGACAACGATATCGCTTGCACAGATTACACAATCGGTTTTGATACATGCCAGAACACAATTCTCGACGCTATCAAATATCTTAAAGATACAGCTGCATCGCACTGCAGATGCATCATTTGCGAATGCATGGGCAACAAATGCGGCGACTTAACTCTTTTCTGCGGAATCGGAACAGACGCTGACTTCATCTTAACTCCAGATCACCCAGTTTCATTCGACAATGTTGTTGAAGGCGTAAGAGCCAAATTCGAAAAAGACCCAGATACATATTCAATAATTCTTCTCTCAGAAAAGTACGTCAATGCGGAAGAACTCAAGGACAGAATCAATAACGAGGTTGGCTGCCCAACAAGAATCTGTGTTTTAGGACACATCCAGAGAGGTGGATCACCAACATCATTCGACAGAATCCTCTCTTCAAGAATGGGCGTTAAGGCTGTTGAGTTATTACTCGAAGGCAAAGGCGGACGTTGTATCGGTATCAAGAACAACAAGATTGTTGACTTCGATATCTATGAAGCACTTGCTATGCAAAGAATCACAGATCCAGATACAGCAAGACTTGCTGATATACTCTAATGAATCTGAACCTTTCAAAGAAAACCAAAATCATCTGCACCATTGGACCAGCATCTGACACTCCAGAAATGGTCAAAAAGCTTTATGATGCAGGAATGAATGTCATGAGACTGAATTTTTCTCATGGCTCACACGAAGAGCAATTAAAGAAAATGCAGATTGCTCGCGATTTTGAAAAGCAATACAAGATATATATCCCTGTCGCTTTAGACACAAAGGGACCGGAAATGAGAACCGGACTGATGGAGAATGGCAAAATCGAAGTCTCCAAAGGTCAGGTTATGAGAATAACAAAAGAGAACGTATTAGGAACATCTGAGAGATGGACCTGTTCTTTCTCTGGCTTATATAACGACGTCACCATTGGCAACCATATTTTGGTTGATGATGGGAATCTAACTCTGGAAGTCATCGGCAAAGATGAAGAAAAAGAAGAGATAATCGTTAAAGCCTTGAACAACCACTACATCAAAGACAAAAAAGGAATGAATGCCCCGATGTCGAGGCTTTCTCTACCATTCATCTCCGCTAATGACGAGGCTGATTTAAAGTTTGGTTGTGAACAGGATGTTGACTGTGTTTTCGCTTCATTCGTAAGAAGACCTGAAGATATTTTGGACATGAGGGCTGTGCTCACTAAATATGGCAAGCCTGATATGCCAATCTTCGCAAAGATAGAGAACCAAGAAGGCGTTGATAAAATCGAAGAGATTGTCGCTGTAGCCGATGGAGTCATGGTCGCACGTGGAGACTTGGGCGATGAAATCGCTCCTCAAGACGTCCCTCTCGTGCAGAGAAAGATTGCACAGTTATGCCGCAAAGCCGGCAAGCCTTGCATCATCGCTACTCAGATGCTTGAGTCCATGACCACACACCCTAGGCCAACTAGAGCGGAAGTTTCTGACGTCGCTACCGCCATCTCGGAATCCGCCGATTGCGTAATGTTATCTGGCGAATCAGCTTCTGGACAATATCCGGTTGAAGCCGTTTCGATGCAGACCTCCATCGCATCAGCCATCGAGAAAGAGCTTCCTTATGCAGAACTAACTAGAGAAGCTTTCGATACATCAGAAAAGGACACAAACGACGCAATATCAAACGCCGTCGCGAACACAGCGCTTGTACTTGGAGCAAAACTGATCGTTAATTTCACCCACTACGGCAACTCTTCTAGAAGAATGTCGAAGTCTAGACCAATCTGTCCTATAATTCAGGTGACGAATTCTAGAAAAACGGCACTCAAAGGAGCGTTCATGTGGGGCGTTTATTCAGTTCTTTTAAGAACAACGATGCCAGACTTCACAGAAGAAATGGAGGTCTTGGCACTTAAGATCGCTAGAGACGTCGGATTAAAGCCAGGTGACCCAATTGTCATCGCAGGCGGATTGCCGACCGGCGCAGGCGTCACAAATTTCCTAAGAATCGTTAACGTCAACAAAGTTGAGGATATAGACTAACTATGAAAAAAATCATCTCTTTAGACATCGGAGGCACAAACACGCGTGTCTCACTCATCAACGAAAACTACGAAGTTGAAAAAACACTCATCTACGACACGGTGATTGGTTCAACGGACAAATTCCTAGCCAACGTCATAAAAGTCGTTAGAGACGCGATTACAGACTATTCTGACGTAGTTGCAATCTCTGCTGGAGTCCCAGGAAGAGTTAGAGAGTCGGGTTACATCGATACTCTCCCAAATGTACACGTCACAAACGTTCCTTTCTCTGAAATCATGGGCAAGGAATTCGGTCTCCCGGTATTCGCGTTAAACGACGCTCAGGCGGCCGCCTTAGCTGAGGCAAACGTCGGAGAATGGAGCAAATACAAGAAAGTTTACTTCACAACAATCTCTACAGGCGTCGGTGGAGCCTTATGCGTCGACGGCAAGTTAAAGAACTCCTCTAACGAAGCCGGCCACACACTCATCAACTACAAGGGCAAGACACTCGAGTTCGAGCATGTTGCTTCGGGAACAGGATTAACAAGGCTCTGCGACCTAAACGGTTTATACGTCGCAAACGCCAGAGAATTCTTCGAGATGGTTGAGAACAAGAACAACTTGGCTCTTAGAATCTATTCAGACTGGATTCAGATACTCTCCAACTGGTTCAACATGATTCAATCATTGTATGAGCCTGAAGTATTCACTCTTACAGGCGGAGTCATGAAGAGCGCGCATCTCTTCTTCAACGACCTTCAGGGTGCAACTCCACAGGCAAATCTCCAGATGGCCGGATGCGGTCAGATGGCTGGATTACTCGGCGCTGCGGTATACGGCTTCCAAAGAATCGGACTTAAATAAGCAAAAAGAAAACTCACTTGTGGTGAATGAGACCCAAGTGAGTTTTTCATTTCTCTTAGAGCAATTTCTTTTCTTTCTTGATTGCGTATAGGAGCATGAATCCAACCATAAGGATTTCGCCGTACATCGAAATATAGAATATGTACTGCGCATTTCCTGTAGCTGGTCCTAATGCCGAGAACGCGAACATGAGGAATCCTGCGAGGAACAAGAATGGGTTCTTCTGCTTTATCCAGCAAATGATTCCAACAATCATCATAGGAATGACTGTGCCGAAGCTTAGGACTTGGGAGATTGTCTCAGCCCATTTTGGCGTCTCGCCTTTAACGGATGCCATACGAGCGATGCCCGCAATTGTAACAACATCGAGTTTGGTCGCGATCGCTTCTGCAAGTCCCGCGATCATGAGGACTCCGGTAATTGAGTAGAAAACGATGTTCCAAGGTTTCTTTAAGCCAAGAGCCTCTGAACATACCGCGAATAACAACGGGATTAACAATCCATGGCTGATAAACCTCAATCTTGAGATGAAAGGAACTGTTGCGGGATTCATTGCGCAGCCAAAGGCAATGATGAATGCGTCATAGAACAACCCGAACGTAATGGATGCGGTTAATAAAGTGAGAATCGATCTGGTCTTAACGAATCTAAAGACCATAAAGCCGAATAAAGCGAGCTCCAAAACCGCGATCACCCATATAGCAGGCAAGCAGCTCGCTTCTAATATTTGAGTCATAAGCACTCCTCCAAAGTGACTTTATTATAGACATTTTTCGTCAGTTTATACACAAAACAAGTTATTGTGTTCAAATTCTTTCTTTATAAAATGTGCTTTTTTTATTTATACTATGCGTGAGGGCGTACTTATGAAGAAAAATAAACGTTTATGGAACGGTCTGCTTTACGTGTCGACGTTTTTTGCAGCTACTTCAATCAGCGTAGGAATGCTGATGGAGAAGTTTTCTTTGACATTGGATAGCGCATTAGGCACCCAGTCAAAGGTTTTGAATTCCAATGGCAAGGACGGATATAAAGCATTCACTCCACCAGAAGACACTCTAAACAAAAACGGAACAGGTAACGCAAGAGCCTTGATAAAGAGAGCTATCGACATGGATAGAAAGATTGCTCAGGAAGGTACCGTTTTATTAAAGAATGAGGGAAATTCCCTTCCTTTGGCATCCGGTAAAAAAGTCACCTTATTCGGCATCAGATCACACACCCCTATTTTAGGTGCTCAGATGGGTAATCCAATCTATGGCGGTGTCATCGATTTAGAGAACGCTTTAGGCAAAGAGAACAGAACCCATTTCGAAAAGACCAAATACTCAACAGGTTGGAGCAAAGACGCAGACAATTTTGATTTCGACGGCGGAAACCTTGAAATCAACCCAACAATGGTCAACGTTTACGAAAAAGTAAAATCATCTAGAACCACAGGCACAAAAGTCACATATTGTGAAGGCATGACCTCACCATACCTCCCAACTGAAGCCACCCTCTCCGAATTGTCAAACGCAGACGCTAACTATAAAGCGAGTTTCTCATCATATAACGACGCCGCAATCGTAGTCGTTGGTCGCGCTGGAACTGAAGGTGTTGACTACTTCCCTGGAGAAAAGGGATGTGGAATGATGACAGGAGCAACAGACCCATTAGGCTTAACAACTGTTGAGAGAGATACCATCAAACTCGCAACAGACAACTTCGATAACGTCATCGTCATCGTCAACTCATCAAACCAGATGGAAATAGACGAATTGAAGAGAGACCCAAAGATTAAATCGATTTTATACGTTGGATTCCCTGGAGCTTATGGATGCTTAGGCATTTCAGATGTAATCACAGGAAAAGTATCGCCTTCAGGAGGATGCTCTGACGTATTTGCGGCCGCAAATAGATCAGCACCTGCTGCAGTAAATTTTGATGAATACACATATTCTAATGCTTCATCCATCGCTAGAGCTTCAAAAAGCAGTCACTACGTAATGGAAAATGAAGGCATCTATGTTGGATATAGATATTATGAAACAAGATATGAAGATGCGGTTCTAAATAACGGAAACGCTAGATCGTTAAAAGGCGCAGTCGCATCAAAAGGAGAAACTTGGTCATACGATGACGAAGTCTCATATCCTTTTGGTTACGGATTGTCGTACACGACATTTGAAGAGGAGATTGCTGAGCAACCAACCGTCACTTTTGACTCCACAAATCATCTCGCATCAATGGATGTTAAGGTCAAAGTCAAAAACACCGGCACAGTCGACTCAAGAGCCAAGATCGAAATCTATGGCGACCCATATAATGACAACACCGAGATGGAAACCTCCGCACTTCAACTCGTCGCATTCGAGAAGACTCCAGTTATAAAAGGCGGAGAAACTAAAGAATTCACGGTCAAAGTCGATTTGCAAAACTTAACCGTTTGGGATCAAGAGCATGGCGGATGGACATTCTGCTCAACCGGCACGAGATTCGCTTTAGGAAACGGTTCGCACGAGGCCATGAACAACATGCTCGCTTTGGATGGCAAGGATCCTTCAGTCGACCTCTTCATGGATGGGGTCGGAAACGCTAAAGCAGCATGTAACGTGACATTTGACGGAATGACGAATGATTTCTTCAAGATCTCCGAGAACGGAACAGAGACAGAGAATCAGATTCCTTATTCCGACTGGAACTCTTATGAACCAGGCAAGATCACTCACCTTTCAAGAAAAGATTGGGATGCAACTTGGCCGGTCGAAATGAAGAACTTAACCGCCCCAGAATCAATGCTCAATGATTTGGAAGGCAAGTATTACACAGTTAAAACCAATGAGACCACAACCGTAACTTGGGGTTCAAAGGAAACAGAACATAAATATTACGACCTATTTGGCGTCCCATATGACGATCCAAGATGGGATGAACTCGCTTCTCAGATGACTTTAGAAGAAGGCATGTATTTTGCCTTATTCGGAGGACCTGTTTTCCCTGCCGTTAAATCAGTCGGATTTGAAGAGGCATATTTACTTGAGAACTCGGGAAATGGCGTTTCTCTCCAACTCAATGCGTCAAAAGACACGAATGCGCCTTGGTCAATAAAATCAAGTGACCCATACGCATTGTGGCATGGTCAAATACTCCCATCAGCACCACTCATCGCTGCAACATTCTCACATGAAGTCATGGAAGAGGTTGGAGAATTCATCGGCATTGAATCACTCTTCGCTGGTATCTCCATCGTTTGGGGCACTGGATTAAACACGCACAGAACCCCATACTGCGGAAGAAATAACGAATACTATTCAGAAGACCCTGTTTTATCAGGAGAAGCCGCTGCTGATGCTGATTATGGCGCAAAGAAATACGGTCTCATCCTCGCTATGAAGCACTTCGCTTTCAACGATATGGAAACAAACCGTAAAGGCGTATCTCCGTTCATGTTAGAGCAAAGAGCCCGTGAAATTGAATTAAGGGCCTATCAAATCGCAGTAGAATCCCATAGGCATGACGTCTTTGAGGACGGCATTAAAGTTAAAGATGCAGGTATTACCGGAATCATGATCTCCTTCTCAAAGATCGGCGGAGTTGAATGCTCTTGCTCTAGAGGCATGCTCACAAACATCTTAAGAAAAGAATGGGGATTCCACGGTTACTTAGTTACTGACATCCAAGATGATATGGATTTAGCGTCACAAGAGTTATATGCGGGTATTACCGGCATCGATATCCGTGGCGCGCAGGATTTCTACACATCCACCACTCCAGCAAACAAACTTGGCCAGCAGGTTGACGGAACCGTTCTTAACGCTAGCGCATATGAACACGACCAGGTGATGCAAGAGACCATCAGAGAATCCAATAAGGGATTATTATGGGCATTCGCTCAGTCAAATTTGGTCAATAGATCCGGTTCAAGCTGGGTCTGGAACTTCACTTGGTGGAGAGGCGCTTACTTCTCTTCCATCGGCGTGTTCG
This sequence comes from Bacilli bacterium, assembly GCA_024408235.1. GTDB lineage: Bacteria > Bacillota_I > Bacilli_A > RFN20 > CAG-826 > UBA4951. Next base: position 28,282 of record JAKSVF010000012.1, on the reverse strand, counting down.
GATTAGCGACCATCGGATTTGGAGTCTTAACGTTCTTATCTGTCTTGAAAAAGGAAGAAATTCAATAAGGAGCAAGGTTATGAAAATCAAAGCAAAATCATTAACATACATCATCGCTTCCGCACTTCTTGTCGCTTCGCTTGTAGCCGTAATTATCAGCAATTCAGTTGAGGGTTATGCTATGTCCGGATTCGCTCTTACATTGACACCACTCATAATCGGTATTGTCCTATCGATATTTGCGGCTGTTTATCCTAAGATTCTCAAAGAGAACGAGTTCGTAAAAATCATATTGGGATTGACTATAATTTGCTTGATTTGTTGGTCATTCGGCAATATCATTTTACAGCGATCAGAACTTGTGGCAGCACAGTTCACTTACGACAAGGTCAATAAAATTGGATGGCAAGCACTTATTCCATCCCTAATTTCAATCGGGTTATCAGTCTTATCCACGATCTCGGTTATCATCGGTTCATTCCTCAAAGATTAATGCTTTGAGGTTTAATAAAACAAGGAGTAAAAAAATGAAAGCAAACAAATTCTTACTTGCAGCTACAGCACTCGCACTCGTTGGAGGCGTTGTTGCTTGCGCACCAAAAAACACAGTTGAGTTCGACTTAAAGACATCAGCTTACAGCAACGATGCTAAGACAGACATCAACTACTTCCTCAAATTAAGCGCTGACCTCAAGGCAACCCTTACATTTGAAAACACATTCAGCGGCAATGGCGCTATCCAGACAATCGCTGATGGCACATGGACTGTTAAAGACGGCAAGCCAGCTTCAGTCACTCTCGGCGGAAACGAGCAGGGAATCAAAGACGGCTATGTCCAGTGCTACCTCTCACTCAACGCTACAGGCCTCATCATCGCAGGCGAAGACGATGCTTTAATCAAGCTCGACTTCTACTTCGACGAAACAAAGAAGCCAGCTGTTGATACAACAAAATACGCAACAGTCGCTTTAGCAGACTCATATGAGCACGTCACAAGCGTCGTCGTCAATGACTTCTCATTCACAGGCGGTGTTGTTGCAGCTCAGAACAACAAAGTTGAAGTTGGACACTTCATCGCTCTTGCTGTCACATGCGAAGAAGGATATGAGGTTGACGCTGTCACATGCAACGGCGAAGCTGCTATGCTTCAGTCAGGCATGTATTGCTATAACGCAGCAGAAGAAACAACATACACAGTCGCTATCACAACAAAGACTGTCGCTGCTTAATTGACAAAGAAGTAGACTAAGCCCATTTTTATGGGCTTTTTCTTTTGTTAATTGTTGAATGAAAACCATTTTTACTCAATAATTACACTAGAGGTAATTAATATGTCCATTAAAGCCAATTTTAAGGCTAACAAGATAATTGTTAGCATTCTATCTGCTGGCGCGCTCTTATGCTTAGGTGCCGGCGTTGCTCTTGATGTTGTCGGAACGACATTCACCGGCACGATGAACGTTCTCTTCACCAAGAACTCAATCGATAAAGAAGCACTGCAGTCTGCTATCGATAAAGGAAGAGCCTTGAATCAGAAAGTCGAAGAAGAAGGTGCCGTACTTCTAAAAAACGAAGGTAATGTTCTTCCTCTTAAAGGCGTCACCAACGTCAACGTCTTCGGAATTCGCTCAACTCACTTAGTCGTGAACGGCGCAGGATCAGCTGCGTCTAACTTAAGCGATATGCCTACCCTAAAAGAGTCTTTGGAATCAGCAGGATTCAAGGTTAACAAAGACTTATGGGATTTATCCGCTAACACAAAGCTGTCAAACGCTCCAAAAGTCTCAGCTCAGGGCGGAGCTCCAGATATTGGGGAAATTCCACTTTCGAGTTATACGGGCAAAGCGTCCATCGACTCTGCAAAGTCGTTCTCGGATGTCGCCATTGTCACATTTGGACGTTCAGGCGGCGAAGGAATGGACGTTACTCGTTCAGGACTTGAGAATAACACAAAACACTACCTTGAACTGTCAAAAGATGAAGAGGCTTTATTAGGTGAACTTAAAGCTAAGAATTTCAAAGTCATCGTCTTAATAAACTCCTCATACCCACTTCAGTGCGGGTTCCTCGATAAATATAACGTTGATGCGGCCTTATGGATCGGCGGCGTTGGCGTTACGGGCATCAATGCGGTTGGAACGATTTTAAATGGAACGGTTAACCCATCAGGTCATTTAGTTGATACATGGGCATACCTACATAGAACCTCCTCCACTTTCATCAATTCAATGCAATATGATCTATATGATGAAAACAACAAAGGGATCGCTGGTTCAACGGACTACAGTGAAGGCATCTATATGGGATACAGGTGGTACGAGACCGCCGATGCAGAAGGATTCTGGGACACTGATTATTCAAAGATGTTCTTCGGAGCGACAAACGGATACGATAGCGTTGTTCAATTCCCATTTGGATTCGGCTTATCATACACATCATTCACAAGAAATCTTCTAAGCGCTGAGCATAATGGCGATGAAACAGTCTTCACCGTTGAATCAACAAACTCCGGAAGCGTTGCAGGAAAAGACGTATTCCAGTTATATGTTGAGAAGCCATATGTCGAAGGCGGAATAGAAAAATCTAAGGTAGAACTAGTCGGTTTCGAGAAGACCCCACTCCTTGGCGCCGGAGAAAAATCCACAATGACAATCACGGTCAAGGACGAAGAGTTAGCTTCTTACGACAAGACCGCCGATAGTGGAAAAGGCGCTTATGTCTTAGATGAAGGCGCTTATAAATTCTATTTAGGCGCAGACGCACATTCATGGAAGAATGCTGATGCGTCAATTGCTAAAGAAGTCACTTTAAGCGCAAAAACATATAGTGGTGACAACAAGAGAGCAAGCGACAAGAAAGTCGCATCTAACGAGCTTGCAGATGCTCAGCAGCATTCAGGTTCCGATATCGAAGTGTTGTCTAGAAAAGGGCATTTCGCTAACTATAATGTCGCATTCAACAACAAAGAAAAAATCGTTGTCAACTCCGGCAGTGAGCAATACAACAACATAGTCAACATCGCATACGCCGATGCTACAAAAGACTATAAAGGCGAGATAATCGACACCAAAGTCGGACAACCATCCGATTTAACAATCAAGGATATGATTAAAGATGACGGCAAGGTCGACTTCGATGATCCAAGATGGGATGAGCTTGTCTCAAAGATGTCCTATGACGATTTGAATAAACTCGTCGGAGGAGGCGGTTGGAGAACTGAAGCTATCGATTCAATCAAGAAACCAGCTTGCGAAGACATCGACGGCCCATTCGGATTATCCAACTTCATCAAAGCATCAGCCGGTCAAGGAACTAAGTGCACTTCATACTGCACTGAAGTTGTCATGGCCTCCACCTGGAACAAAGAACTTTTAAGAGAGATAGGTGAGGCGATCGGAGATGACGCTAACGCAACGGGCACCAGCGGATGGTATGCTCCAGGCGCAAACCTCCACCGCTCACAATTCGGTGGTAGAAACCCTGAATATTACTCTGAAGACCCATATATCTCCGGCGTCATGGCAAGAGAAGAAATATCCGGTGCCTCATCTAAAGGACTCTACACATACATGAAGCACTTTGCCTTCAATGATATCGAGGCGTCTAGAACGGCTAAGCAGGTTTGCGCATTTGATGAACAGACCGCTAGAGAACTGTACCTAAAACCATTTGAGATGGCCGTTAAGTATGAGAAGTTCGACTCAGAAGGCAAACAAATCGGATATCCTACAACCGGCATCATGGTCTCTTATATGTGGACAGGCGAAAACACCTGGTGCGGAACAAACTGGAACCTCTTGAACAACATCTTAAGAGAAGAATGGGGATTCAAGGGAACATGTATCACCGACAACGCGCTTAGAGACTGGATGCATATGGACTATGCCTTAAAAGGTTCAACAGACCTAATCCTCACAGAAGGACAGCAGAGCATCAATAAGAGCAACTGGAAGAACGACGAAAGCGCAATCTCTGCCTTGAAGACCGCTTCAAAAAGAATCCTCTACACCTATGTAGATGGCTTATCAAGAAGATCAGTCCAAGAAGTTAAGAGCACCAATTATTGGCCACTCGTCAATATTGCAGGAAACGTCCTCTTATACGGTGGAGCAGCCGCTTGCCTTGCAGTTATCGCATTAAAGCTCTTCAAGAAAGAAAACTAAGATTTAACGGAGATTAGACGTCTCCGTTTTTCTTATACCCATATTTTATTCTCTATTTTTATGTTTTCTCTTGAAACTATGAGTTAAGAAACTAGAATTATGGGTGCAAGGACGGAGACAAGGTCAAATATCTATAGATATAAGGACTACCACTCCCGAGCTCCTGGCGAAATAAGTCAGGCGTATGAACATCGCGTTAAGAGTTTAGAGTGCGTGAAGATGGGTTAAGTTCTTCACGAAACAAGGTGGTACCACGCGGAAGCGTCCTTAGTTTTGAGGGGCGTTTTTATTTTTTTAGCCCCAGAAAGGTAGGGTAACAAATGAAGGTTATCTATTTAGAAAAGGAAGTCGAAATCGCAGACGGCGCTAACGGCTTCGTAGCAGTTAAAGCTCTCGACCCAGAGAACAAGAGCAAAGTAGTTGCTTATAAGGTCGGAGAGAAAATCCACGAGATGAAAGACATCATCAATGATGGTGATGCGATCAGTTTTGTCAAAACCGATTCAAAAGAAGGTTTTGCAATGCTCAACCACTCCACATCTCACTTAATGGCGCAGGCGATCAAGCACTTATGGCCAAACGCTAAGTTCGGATTCGGTCCAGAGATTGAGGAAGGCTATTACTATGACGTCGATTTCGGAGAAGACACATTAACTGAGTCTGACTTCGGAAAAATCGAACTTGAGATGAAGAAGCTTGCTAAGCAAGAAATCAAGTATGAGCGTTTAGAAGTCCCAGCTGAAGAAGCACTTGAGTTATTCAAAGACAATGAATACAAATGTGAGCTTATCCGTGAACACGCTTCAGAAGGAATCTCACTTTATAAGCAGGGTGATTTCACCGACTTATGCAAAGGACCTCACATCCCATCAACCGGATACATCAAGAACTTCAAGATCTTATCTCTTGCAGGCGCTTATTGGAGAGGAAACTCAGACAATAAGGTCTTAACAAGAATCTACGGAACATCTTGGGGAACAAAAGAGGAACTAGATGCATATCTCGCACTCCTCGAAGATAGAAAACAGAGAGACCACAGAAAACTCGGTAAAGATATGGGCATCTTCATGTTCGATGACCTCATCGGACGCGGTTTACCAATGTGGTTACCAAACGGTTTCACAGTCAGAAGACTCTTGTCCGACTACATCATGGACAAGGAAATCGCTCTTGGCTATGAGCACGTCTTAACTCCAGCTCTTGGAAACGTTAATTTATATAAGACATCTGGTCACTGGGCACACTACAAGGATGATATGTTCCCTGCAATGAAGATGGATGACGAAGAATTCGTCTTACGTCCAATGAACTGCCCTCACCACATGGTCATGTACCGTTCAGAGCTCCACTCATATCGTGAACTCCCATTAAGAATCGCTGAAATCGCAAATGATTTCAGATGGGAAGCTTCAGGCGCGTTAACCGGCATTGAAAGAACACGTTGCTTCTACCAGAACGACTCACACATCTTCTGCCGTCCAAGCCAGATCGGTTCAGTCTTCAAAGAAGTCGCTCAGTTAATCCTTGACGTCTATAAAGACTTCGGATTCGAGAACTACCAGTTCAGACTCTCATTAAGAGACCCAGACGATGTTGAGAAATACTTCGGCAACGATGAACTCTGGGAGAAATCCGAAAGAGAATTAAGAGAAGTCTTGAATGAACTCGGCGTCGAATACTATGAGGCAAAGGGTGAGGCCGCATTCTATGGACCTAAACTCGACGTTCAGGTCAAGAGCGCAATCGGACACGATGTAACTCTTTCAACAATCCAGTTAGATTACCAGTTACCAGAAAGATTCGAATTAACATACATCGATGAAAACGGACAGAAGGCTAGACCTGTTGTCGTCCATAGAGCAATCCTTGGCTCACTTGATAGATTCGTCGCATTCTTACTCGAAGAAACAAAGGGCAATCTACCAACATGGTTAGCGCCAACTCAGTGCAACGTCATCCCAGTCAAGGCCGATGTCCAGGGTGAATACGCTAAAGAAGTCACCAAACTCCTTAAGGAGAATGACATCCGTGCAACAGTTGACCTCACAAATGAGAAACTCGGATACAGAATGAGACAGTCTCAGATCAAAAAGATTCCATATACACTCGTCTTAGGCGATAAGGAACTCCAGGATAGAACAGTCACATACCGTATCTTTGGTTCACAGGCTCAGGTTACAGTCACTCTTGATGAATTCATCGCTCTCATCACAGAAGAGAACAAATCAAGAAAAAGACGTTAATCGCCAAGCAAAAACAGAACGCTTTCTTTAAATAGAGAGCGTTTTTCTTACGCATTTTTGTCGACAATCAACATAAATGGTAAACATTTATCTATTTAGTGTTATATTACTAGAGCGATTTTATGAAAAAGAGATTATTGATATTAACATTACTTACAGCCGCAACTCTTGCATCATGCGGAACAAAACCTGCTAAACGCAAGTGCACATCTTTCTATTGTTCAAATAACGTCGACTCACTTGGCTGTGAAAAAGGAAAACTATATGGATTGAATGGCACTTCCAAAGCTCCAGCCCAGGATAACGGAAGAGATTATATCCTCAACATGTACACGATTAACGCACTGGATGAAGACATCATCTTTGCGGACATCGAGGAATTCATTAAATTCTCGCAGGACTTTGGATTGCCTGTAAATATTCATGACTCATTTGCGAGCGATGGAATGCTCACGCTATATGGAGAAGGAAACGAGGTCAAATTCAATGTCGATAAGAACAGAATCGAGTTTTCGGATTACCTATCTTTCATAAATGGAAATGATTTAGAGAATCCTTTAAGAGTGGCCGCGATGGCCTCACGTGAGACCGATGCCCACTACTTATGGATTGAGGATGAGAAATATGACGGTCCTACCAAAGAAGTGTTCAATTTGAATGAATACGGACTCAAGATTTATCAGTATTACAACGAAGAAGAGGATAAACTTCAGTTCTTCCTTCCGTATTCAGTTCTTTTAGAGATGTTCTTTATGTCTGGTAACACATCCGCCTACGCTGACTATAGAGGTGTTTTCTACATCTATACACCAGAGCAGATTGAGAATGACAGGGGCCAATTAACAGATCTAGGAAAGTTCATGGCTGAAGTCAAAACAGACGAATATTCTAAAGAATATGCGACCTTCAACTACAACGCTTTATGTTTATCGATGGATATGTCATACGGCCTTGGCTATATGTGGGGTTGCACAAACGGATTTGATGAATGGGTTGAGGAAAAAGGCTTAAAGTCAAATCTCTTATCAACAAAGCCAAAAGTCTTCTCTAACGCATTGAACGAAGTGACGGATAAACTCATGAATGACGGTCACAGTTCTTTCTATACCTCATCTCCATACTGCGGATTCTCAATGACATCTTATGGATACGGCTCAAAGGTGATTGATTTGAGCAGACAAATCTACACCTCCCAGTACTATAGAGAAAACTACGTCAAGAATTTCCAGCCATACATGGAGAACGGCGATACTGCATATATCTCATTTGACGAATTCCACTACAACAACGAAGATTGCTACTCCTGGAACACTAGATTCACCAATAGCGATGCATCAACATATCAATTGATCTCTTATGCGAATAGGCAAATTAAGAGAGCGAACTCCCCTATTAAGAACGTTGTCCTCGACATGTCCTGTAATGGCGGCGGCGAATTAGACTCGTTCGTTTTCACCATCTCATGGATGCTAGGTTCATGCAAAGCGACAATTAATGACCCAATTTCAGGTTCAAAAGGTTATTGCAATTATATTGCCGACGTAAACTTTGACGGCAAATACGACGATGACGATAACGTTTCAGACCTTAACCTCTACTTGCTTGAAGGACCAGGCACATTCTCAGGCGGAAACTATACCGCGTGTTATTTAAAGAATTCTGGACGTGTCACAATACTTGGTCAGAACTCAGGAGGCGGTTCTAACTGCGTCCTTCAAAGAGTGTCTGCGAACGGTTGTCTCTATCAGATTTCCGGAAGATATGAAATGTGTGTCGAAAAAAACGGCAAGTACATCAACACCAATAACGGCGCTGAGCCTGATGTCAAACTCAGTTACGACAAGATTCATAATAGAGATTATCTACAAGCGAATTACATCAAATAAAACCCATTTTGAGACCTAACTTACCCTGTTTTTCGAGCTTTTTAGTGATTAAAATTTGGATTGACATTTGATGTTGTTGCTATAACTTATTTACATGGCGCTTTTTATGAAAGAGTGATCCATTTCTAATCCCCGACAAGGAGTGAATATGAGCAAATGGGAACGTTTAATCACAATATTCTCGATTTGTTTTTTGTTCAGTTGTAACGGAAAAACAAACGCATTTGATAGCTATGTATTTTACGATGGATTTGATGCCTATAACGCATACGGGAAAAAAATAAATACTCTCATTGGCGACACAATCGAAAATGAAGGAATTAAATACTACAAGTGCGATAGATCAACCGAAAATTCAATTGTTTATGATGGCAAAGCTTACATAGCCTTTGAAGCCCAAAATCCCATTGCAGAAGGATATTGGGAACAATACTGTCTGATTTCTTATGATTATGAAACGGCAGAATTGAAAAAAGAAATAATCAATTGCAATAACATGCGAAGCAAAAGAGCAAGATTTGGATTGCCATTTGGAAATTCGCTTCCTTTTATCTATCATGAAGGCGAGGCCGAAAGAGCGTATTGGCACGAAGGCGATTACTGGTGGGGCTCAACAGAGGAGAAAAAATACCCATTAACTCAAACGGATCAATATTCATATTATATAGATTTTGAATACGAGAAGACTCGGATCACATACCTTAACAAAAATCTAACGAATCAAAGATTTGGATCCGGTTTCTCTTATATCCATTTATCTGGAGGTTCTAGAATTGAGGATCGCTTATCAAACTATGTTGAAAAAGGGATAAGATATTCCGGTTTTTCCGTCGAAGAAGAATCCCCTAACCCTACTTTTTATCTTCAACCAAATAGTGGATTTTGGTCTGACAATATCTTCAAAATCGATATTAAGCATGCTAATTTTGAAATAATTGAAGGACCTTTCTGTTTTTCCAACACATTGCCAAAGCTAAGTAATATCAAAGACTACAGCCTTCATAGGAGATATCAGGAATGTTCTCCGAAATATGTTTATAGAAAAACAGGTGAAACAGGCCGAATAATGGATTTTTCTGGAGTCGACTTTGAACTAGATTTATCAATGTTAAGTCCGTACACAGAGTTCGCTGGGGCGTTCAATTACATAGAGTCGATTAATTCTCTTTTCTTTGAAGTAAAAGATCCAGTAAGTGGCAAGAGCGCTGACGCAATAATGAATCTTGACGATAAAATCCCACACTTTACTCCAATTGGGTGGGCGCACAAAGGATTTAAAGGCAAGGAACAGCCTTTAGAATTCAAAGTATTTGAGGATGAAGATTACGGTTTTTACTCAATAAGAGAGCCTGGCATTGCAAAATTCGTAGCAAGAAATAAAAGGAATGGCTCTGAAACGGTTCTTCAGAAAAAGTGGATCGGAAGAACCCACTCGTTCACTTTTGAAAATGAGGCAAATAGATTTGGCTTTGACTTCATGTATGATCATGTTGACAAAACGGAGTGATGCCATCTTAACTTTAATCATCGATTAAGTGTTTATATCAAAAAGACGTGACCCTTTCACACTCGTGAGAGGGTTTTCTTTTTGACATTTACTACCATTTGAGTAAAATGCGTCTTACACACCATGAAAGACTTCCAGTTAGCATTCAAACGTAGCATACCGGTCCTAGTTGAATACATCATTCTCGGTATTGGGTTTGGCGTTATTATGGCTTCTGGAGGATACCACTTCCTCTATTCCACTTTCGCATCGATATTGATATTCGCTGGAGCTGGAGAATATGTTCTCGCAAACTTAGTCACCACCAGCGCTTCTTTCATAACCATCTTCTTCATGTCTATTCTTATAAATATAAGATATGCGTTCTACGGACTATCATTCATTCAGCATACGGCAAACTGGAAATGGTATGAGAAGGTTCTATTCTTCATGGCCCTGCCAGATGAGACGTATTCGATATTAGTCGCTAACTCACTTGGATCGCGTGTAGATACGAAAAGACACGATTTGTGGCTTGCGGGCTTGAATTATGCGTATTGGGTTATCGGAAGCACTCTCGGGGCACTCCTCGGCTCTTTTCCTATCGATTTCACCGGAGTAGATTTCATCATGACTGCTCTTTTCGTCATAATACTCGTCGATCAGATAAGGAAGAAAGATAATCCACGTTTAGCAATCATCATCGGGGCGTTGAGCGCCATAATCTCTTACCTCATCTTCAAGGACAATTTCATATTCCCTGCAATCGCATCATCTATCATCCTCATTTTCCTTTTTAGGAAGAAGATAGAGGCGGGATTGAGTAAGGAGGCTAAAGATGAGTAAAGAATTATATGGCATCTTAGCCATCTTCATTATGTCTATGGTTACCATCGCTCTCCGATTCTCCCCTATCATCTTCTTTAGAGGAGAGAGGATTCCTAAATGGCTAGATTACCTCGGTAAGGTCCTGCCTTTTGTGATGATGCCAATACTTGTTATGTACTGTATAAAAGATACCGAATGGGGATATGTCGGCTCCTTGGTTCCTATGCTATCCGGCGTTTCAATAACTGCCATATTGCACATATATAAAAAGAACACGATTCTATCCCTCATTTCTGGGATGGTCGTGTATATCGTTTTGCTTAGATTCGTTCCGTGGCCAATATAAAAAGCGGACAGATAAACTGCCCGCTTAAAATCTTTTCACTTATTCAGCAATGACTGTTGAGAAGAAGAAGTTAGAGAATTCAACGACACCGCTCTTGGCTGTTTCGTCGATTGAACCGAGGAAGATGCAGAATTTAGCTGCATTTGCTGGAAGATCGATTGAGACGTTGAGTGTTCCGTTCTGAACGCCAAAGCCGTGATCGGTCGTTCCTGCATCGCCCCATGTGTAGCCATTTCCGTCTGCGGTTGCGCTATAACCGAGCGCTTTATCTTCTGCATCAAGAATCTTGATGAGCATTTTTGATTCAGCTTCAGTTGTTGTCATGGAGAATGTGACTTTGTTTGATCCAACTTTATCTTCAGGAATGTTGCATCCGAAGTTCTTCCATTCGGAAGCGTCTTTGTATGTGACTTTGTTTCCTTCGAATGAGTAGACAGTTTCCGCACCTGTCCAGAATGTCATTGCAGTTCCCTGTTCGACTGGAGTTTCTTCAGCTTGGTCCTTAACGAACTTGAAGTTGGAGAATTCAACGACACCGCTCTTGGCTGTTTCGTCGATTGAACCGAGGAAAATGATGAACTTGGCTGCACCTTCTGGAAGCTCGATGTCGATGTTGAGTGTTCCTTTTGTTGCGCCAAAGCCGTGATCGGTTGTTCCTGCATCGCCCCATGTGTAGCCATTTCCGTCTGCGGTTGCGCTATAACCGAGCGCATTATCTTCTGCATCAAGAATCTTGATGAGCATCTTTGCCTCTTCTTCTTCAGTTGTGACTGAGAATGAGACTTTCTTGCTTCCGAGTTTATCTTCAGGGATGCTGCATCCGAAGTTCTTCCATTCGGAAGCGTCTCTGTATGTGACTTTGTTTCCTTCGAATGAGTAGACAGTTTCCGCGTCTGTCCAGAATGTCATTGCAACACTGGTGTCTTCAACTGGAGTGTCACCTGAATCACCGGTTTCTCCGCCCTGCACGAATGGAGGTAAACCGTTTTCGACTGTTGAGAATGCGAATGTTGAGAATCTGACGATACCAGATGAAGCTTCGCCCGTTGACCCGACGAACATCGTGATCTGTTTTGCGCCTGCTCCGTAGTCGATATCGACGTTTAAGACGCCGTTTGTGACTTCGAAGCCAACACCGTCGTCCTGATCCCAGCTCGAACCTGCACCTGATGTTTCGATATGAGGTTTCTGGAGTTTGCCATCTGGGTTCTGAATCTGAACAACAACTTTTGTTGTTGTACCTGAAGAGATACTGAACTTGATGTGGTTTGCCGATGATTGCTCAGCTGGGAAATCTGTTCCAACACAGCACCAGCCAGTTGCGTTTACATATGTTAATTTCTGCTCTTCCCATTTGTAGATTGTTGAATCTGAAGCCCACATTGAGAGAGCGACGCCACCCTCTGGGTTCTCTGGAGCTGTTGGGTCGACTAAGTCAGATGGAGTATCGATTGGATCCTGATCAATAACATCGCCTAAGAGGTCACCTTCTTCTCCGTCTTTAGCGAACTTGAAGTCCTTCATTGTGATGGAGCCTGCTGTTGGAGTTGATGGTCCGTTATATGCGGAGTCAATCATGAATCCGAGATATGAGATGTCGCCTTTGTACCAGATTTCGATGATGACTTCTGAGCCTGCAGCGATGTCTGTTGTTGAACCGCCCCATGTGAGGTCTGTTCCCATTGCAACGCCATCGACTGTTGCTTTTGTGTTAATCGCGGTGATCTTGTTCTCGCCGTGTTTTGACGATGAGTTGATGTCCGCTCTGAAGTTGACTGACTTTTCGCCGTTGTTCTTGACTGTGAACTGGACAGCATTGCATCCTTCGATGCCTTCTGGAGCATTCAATGCGACCTGCTTATATGATCCGCCTGAGATTGCTTCATATGTGACGTCAACTGTCTTTGCGTCATCTGATAATGAGACTGAGTACTCAGCTGATGATTCACCGAGTGATAAGTTTCTTGGGGCCACTGTTGACCAATCAACCAATGACTCTACTGGGCCATCGCTCACTTCGAGTGCTGTATGTGTGCCCTCGGATGTAGCGCCGATTTCCTTATAAGATGCGGCTCCTGAATAATCGCCTGCGAAATTGCCCATCCAAGCGGCCGCTTTGTTATCTCCTGCCCAGTAGTTTGTGATGATTCTTCCTGGGTGTGTAGGGATATTCTTTGTTGCCTGATAAACAGCTTCGCCATCGACGAACCAGATGATTGATTCCTCTGTCCATCTGAATCCGTATGTGTGGTATTCAAGTGAAGCGTCGAATCCGAGGCTATACATGTATTCGTGTCCACCTACGCCGTTTGTGAAGTAGTTGAACTGAACTTTTGTTGTGTCCTTGCCCAAGAATTCAATGTCGATTTCGTCATGAATACCCTGTTCGTTTCCTGGGTTTCTAGTATCTTTTGAGCCGGTTGATGGGTGAAGTGTCTCTGAATCCCATTCACCTGTGTAGGTGAAGAATGTTGATGCTGTACCTTTTACAGCTGATGGTTTCATTGTGACGCTGAAGTCACCGTATCCATAGAAATCCAAGCTTCTATATTCGCCAGCGAGGTGAGGATATTTTGTTGCGTCTGTTTCACCGCCTGCAGCATAGTTAGCGTTTGCGGCGAGTGTGAGGTCAAGGTGGTCATCGACGATGTTTGCCTGTGAAGCGCTCCAGAGGACGTTGAATGGCGATCCGTTTCCAAATCCGTTTGTCTTGAAGAATTTTTCATTTTCGCCTTCGCCGAAATTAGCGATGCTGTGAACCTCTAATTTTGGAGTGTCTTTTGGAGGCTTGTGAGCCTTAGATATGCCACATCCAGCAAGTCCTAAAGTGAACATGAGAGATAAAGGCAAAATAGTCTTTAAATGTTTCTTGTGCATTTCGTTCTCCTTCGAAATTTTAATTAAAAACATTTTTATTAATAGTTAATAAGCAGTCATCACCGCTTACTTGGTCGGTAATATTTTTACTTATTCGGTCAGTTTTCGGCATTGAAAAGGACTATTGCTACGCTGAATAGAGAATCTTCTGCCTTGAATTCAACGCTGCCATCGTACTTGGAAGCGATGTTCTTGATGCTCTTTATTCCAAATCCATGATTAGCCTTATCGTTTTTGGATGTAACAATTATCTCACCCTCTTTTTTAGGGGCGATTTCGTATGTGTTTGAACACTCGACTTTTGTCATTCCGTTTCCGATTGATGAGACGCTGAAAAGGATGTAGCGCTTATCCTCTTCTTTAACTTGCTTTGTCGCTTCGATGGCATTATCCAAAATGTTGCCGAACAGACAGCATATATCAACCTGTTCCATGAATGAGACGGCATTGCCATCAGCCATACAGGTGAATGTTATGTTGTCATGTCCGCATAAGAGTGATTTCTCGGTAAGGATGACGTCTAAAGCACTGTTGCCTGTGTTTATTTTCGAATCATAGATGTGAATGGCTTTCTTAACGTCATCATAAGTGTCTTTACCGATGTTCTTCTCATTGAGAATCGCTTTGATTCTATGCCTCATGTCATGGCATTTGATGTTGATCATCTCAATGGTGTCCTTTGATATGTTGTACTGCTTCTCACTTTGTGAGACCAAGAAATTCAACTGCTCAACATCGTATTGAAGATCATTTTTTCTCGTTGACGAGAAAAGGAGCAATAAGAGCAGATAATCTGTGACAATGAGCAAGAGATTAGCGCCACTTTTGAAGACGAATGAGTTATAGGTTGGGAATGTGAATGCTCCTCCGGTCTCTTTTTCGCCATATATATCAATCATTGAACATATGACGATTAATATCACCATGATGACCATTGATAAAAGAACGGTTGGTTTTGCCGGTTGCTTATCGGAGATTGCTCTATGGGAGCGTCTAATGAGGATTAAGTAATACGCTGCGACTTGAAGGCCGAATATCGAATAATATCCAACTTTAAAAAGCAGCGCTCCTGGGCCTGATTCAGGGAAAGCGCCGGCATAAGTTAAAATGCCCCACAATATGCAGAAAACCTTATAGCAGAGGTTCTGGATGATATAACCCATATCGGCGAATAACAAAACCCTCATAAACGAGTCGTCATATGAGAAGAAGAAACTCGCGAGGGTAATGCCCCATAAAAGTGAATATGTAAGGGTTCTACCCCAAGTGGTAAAACCGAATTTCTGATAGAACAAGGTTAGAGGCAAAGCCACTACCAAACTAATGATGAATCCGCCCATAAAACGGAGGAGGAATCTCTTCTTTTTCCTTAAAGGGGACATTAGAAGAAAACAGATGATGTTAAGCTCCACCACCCATTCAACTACGATCTCTAAGTACGAGATAAGAAAGCCCATCAGAGAACCTTGCCCCCTTTATTGATGTACCAATTGGAAAGTTCGGCGAGGAAGTCTTTTCTTCTCGCTCTAGATATTTGAAGAGTCGTGTTTCCTATCTCCAATTCAAAACCCTTGATGCCTTTGACGAATAAAGGGTTGACGAGATAGCAGTTATTGCATCTCAAGAAACCATATGGCTTGCACATCTTCTCAGCGTTAGCTAATGTGCCGGTCATTTCGATTACGTCATCAACGAGGTGGTAATAAAGCCTATGGGACAATATCTCAACGTAAATTAGCTCGTTGATTGAGACATTGCGCATACCGCTTGGGAAATTGATCATAATCGTTTTCTCACGCTTTCCCTCATAGACATTCAACGCTTTTTTGAATATGGTTGCGAACGGGAAATACTGGGCTGGTTTAACGAGGTATGATATAGCATCTACTTCGTAGCCCATCTGAGCGTACTGCGATAAAGAGGTCAGGAATATGATTGAAGAGACTTTGTTTTTCTCTCTAAATTTCTTCGATGCATCCATGCCATTCATATCAGGGAGTCGGATGTCAAAGAAAACTACGGCAAAGGAACCGTCTTCAGATGATAAAAAGTCTGAGCATTTCGAAAAATGAGTGATATTAAATTCAATATCATTCTCTTTTCCAAATCTTCGTATAAAGCCTTCAATGAGTTCAAAAGCTTCAATCTCGTCTTCTAAAACGGCAATGTTTCTCGTAATCATAATTGCTTTTCTAGCATTATTATGAAAAGCAAAGATAGAATTGACAATAGAAAAAGGGTTAGAAACTCTAACCCCTTAGTTTAGTTCTCTTTCTTTTTGAACTCTCCGATGATTCTCCAAGCGCCGATTCCGATTAGAGATGCGGACAATCCGAATAGTGCGATTAGGATGAAGTAATAGTTAGGGAAACCATTATATCCGACTGTAGCACCATGCGAGAATCCGTTCATCGTATTGGAATTAACGACTGTGTAGTTGATATGCGCCATAGCACGCTTAGCGTAATAGATGTTGGCGGCATTCAAGTTTGCAAACGGAACGCCATACTGTGATAACTGGGCATCTCCTCCCGCTCTTAACATCTGTTCGGTGTGCATGTAGGAAGTGGCGCCGTTTGAGTAGTCGGTTAAGGCAAGTCCATTGAAGTTCCACTCATTTCTTAAGACCTGAGTGATGAGACGATAGTCGCCTCCGGCCCATGTTGAACCGATTCTGTTGAACGATGTCATGACTGCTAAAGCAATTGGCGTATTTGCAACTTTTGCCTTATTACCGTCAGCATAATCGTAGTACTTAGTCTCGACTGTACCGCCTTCGAACACCATCTGGAATGGTTTGAGGTATATTTCACGGATGGCCTGTTCGTTTGACCATGAGCAAACGCCATTCTGGTCACGATGGTCTTCTTGATCATTCAAAGCAAAGTGCTTGATGAATGAGTACATTCCCTTTTTAGCGGCAGCTTTAATCGCGCCATGAGCCATTGATCCAACCATGAATGAATCTTCTGAATAATATTCAAAGTTACGTCCTGAGAATGGAGTTCTATGAATATTGACACCTGGGCCATACCAACCCGCTGCAAGAACATTTGGTCTTAAGCCGTCTGAAGCGATTGCATCACCGTGAGCGATTGATAATTCAATGTTCCATGATGCGGCGATTGTGACTTCAGCTGGATATGCGACCGAGAATGGCTCATGCGTTGCCATTAAGTTAAGTCCCATTGGGCCGTCTAAGTCATTTGCTTCTGGTTTGGAGATTGACACTGCTTTTGCGGTTGTGTAACCGGACAAGTTAAGGATAGTTGCAACCTCCGATTCGGTCATCTGTGATGAGAGTTTGAGGAATTCTTCTTCGTTATATTCTTTTCCTCTATAGTCGATGAGTTCAAGGTCACCCTTGTTGCCGAATGTGCCAGCAAGTTTAGCTACATCCTCATCTTTTAATGGGGAGTTAGCTGCTTCTGCAGTGCCTTTTTGTTTAAGCTTAGCGATTAAGGCGTCATCGATCTTCTCGTAGATTGTGAAGCCACCTTCCTGGCTATACATGCTCTGCTGGTTTGATTTATAGCCGTGTGTTGTTGGGAATGTTGCTTCCCAATTGTTTCTAGAAAGGTACTTAGTTCTATCGATGTAGTTAGCATCATCGAATCTGTTTGTTATTTCGGCATCGCTCTTGGATTTGTTTTTGACCTCATAGTTAGTTCCATCGCCTGCAACGAATGAGATTGATGTATCAACCATTGAGATTTCCCCGTCAACTGGAGCGCCTTCAACTTTTAAAAAGTTGTTTGTAGCCTTATGGGCATCTGATGCTGCAGTTAATGCGTATGTGCCATTTTCTAATATATAAGTCTTTGCAGAGACATCGTCATAGACAAGGAAGTCATCCACATTGACATTGATTGTAAGTTCTTCTTTCTCACCTGGTGCAAGTAATTTAGTCTTCGCAAAACCGACAAGTGAGACTGCTGATTTTTCGATATGATTATCGATATCATGCTGTGTGTATGGTGAATTGAGATAGATGCCAACCGCTTCTTTTCCTGAGGTTGTACCTGTATTTTTGACGGTAACATTGCACTCAAATGTTCCCTTGCCACTCAAACTTCCAACTGTGAAATCTGACCATTCGAATGTGGTATATGAGAGTCCGTAACCGAATGGGTACTGAACTTCGGTATCGTAATTGAAATCGCCAACGTTAGCTTTTCCAATCATCTTATCGAAGTAGCGGGTCTCATAATACTTGTATCCAACATAGATTCCTTCGTCGTATGAAACTCCATAGTATCCATTGTTTTGGCTGCTTGTATTTGAGATGTCGGTCAATGCCTTGCCATCACTTGTAACTGGGTTTCCTGATTGATCAACATACTGGATGTCTCCAAAGTTTTTCATAGATGGGGCAGAGAATGCATCGTAGGCGATTGTATCTACTAAGTGTCCTGATGGGGTTACTCTGCCGGATATAACATCAGCGATTGAATTAGCGGTCTGACCACCGCCACCTGGCGCCCACAATACGGATTTGATGTTTGGATAATTCTTTGTCCATCCAAGCTCCATGACGTTATTCGTGTTGACGATGATGATCACGTTATCAAAGTGGGAGTTTAAATAATCAATGACACCTAATTCCACTGAATCCGGTTCAAGGTAATGTTTGGATTTATCTTCTTCGATAGATGTGTATCTGGACATGTCTCTTGCGAGATCGCGTCCTTCTCCACCAGTTCTAGTCAAGACGAACATAGCGGTTGAATCTTTCGTTGAATCAAGCAATCCGTTCTCCTTCTCCAATACTGAAAGAGGGCATTCGTTGATTCTCCAATCCTCTGCTCCATGTCCATAGTTGATGGAACCTGGGCCGCGGACATAATCTTTTCCGTTTCCAGATTTATAGAAATTCCACAACTTCTCGTTAACTTCATAGTCCTGGCTCTCTAATGCTGTTTTGAAATCAACATCGAGCGATCCTGTGCCTGATCCTGTTCCACCTGCGACTAAATCAACGGATGAATGTGAGAAGATGCTGATTTTTGTCTTGTTCGTCTTAGAAGTCTTTAAAGGGAGGCCCTTTCCTTCTGTTGTGTCGTTATGGAGTAAAACGTATCCTTCTCCACCCATATCACGGACGAGTTTGGTCTCGTATTCATTTAACTCCTCAATTGAGTTCCATCCCATGACGTTGTACTGCTTATCAAGTCCGTCATTAACTTCATTGACTCTCTTTTTGCCAATGACGCCCAAGAAGTCACGGATGACGCCGTCATAGTAATTTGTAACTGCTGTTGCAGTAATTGCTAAGCCAAGGGTCAATAATCCTAATGCTGACCACGTGGCGAGTTTGATGACCTTGTTCTTTTTCATATCAAGCTCCTATGTTTGTTTGTTGATGAAACGATAAATAATAGAGATAAGACGGGCAATAAATCTTACTTATTTGGTAGATTATTTACTTTTTTGGAAACGTTATGTTTGTAAAATAATCACGATATGAGCGCATTAAAACGTATCAGAATAAGTCGTTACAGGCGCGTATATATGCATTATTGTAATTACTTAAATTGACATATTTTATTTTGCTATTACAATGGCGTTGTTAGAAAAGGCGGAAATTATATGTATCGTAAAAATGCTTGGGAAAAATACGACGATGCCCAATTAAAAGAAGTCGAATGCCTTTCACAGGACTATATGGCATTCCTCTCTAAGAACAAGACAGAGAGAACTCAGGTCACAGGTTCTGTTGAATTATTAAAGGCTGCTGGCTATAAAGAATTCGAATATGGAATGTCTTTGAAGGCTGGAGACAAAATCTATTTCGTCAACAAGAAGAAAAATGTCATCGCATGCGTTATCGGCAACAAGCCAATCAATGCGGGTTTAAGAATCTTAGGCGCTCACATCGATTCTCCAAGACTAGATGTTAAGCAGAACCCATTATACGAAGCTGCAGGCTTATGCTTACTAGACACCCACTACTATGGTGGCATCAAAAAATATCAATGGACAGCTAGACCTCTCGCCCTCGTCGGTGTAGTCGTCAAGAAAGATGGAACAGTCTTAGACATCAACATCGGTGATGACGACAACGATCCTGCTATCGGAATCAACGAATTACTTATCCACTTATCAGCGGACCAGATGCAGAAGAGCGGCGCTAAAGTCGTTGAAGGCGAAGACTTAGACCTCACATTAGGCTCAGAACCAATGAGGGGTGCCGAGAAAGATGAGGTAAAAGCGACCATTTTGGCCGTTTTAAAGGACAAATACGGTTTTGAAGAAGAGGATTTCGTATCAGCCGAACTTGAGGTTGTACCAGCTGGAAAAGCAAAAGACTTCGGCCTTGATAGAAGCATGATCGCTGGTTATGGCCATGATGATAAATGCTGTGCATACTCATCACTTAGAGCTATGCTCGATTTAACTGAGGTTCCAGAATACACATCATGCGTTGCTCTCGTCGATAAGGAAGAAGTTGGCTCACCTGGCGCAACAGGAGCACAGTCTCGTTTCTTCGAGAACTGCGTCGCTGAGATGTTAGAGGCAACAGGTGGCGACATCAGAAGACTTAAGGATGCATTATCAAATTCATATATGCTTTCTTCAGACGTCTCCGCTGCATATGACCCACTCTATGCGTACGTTATGGAAACCCGCAACTGCTGCTATTTAGGAAACGGCATCGTCTTCAATAAATACACAGGTTCACGTGGCAAGTCAGGATGCAACGATGCAAACGCTGAGATGATTGGCTGGTTAAGAGGCGTCATGGATGATGCTAACGTCAACTGGCAGACAGCTGAACTCGGAAAGGTTGATCAGGGTGGCGGCGGCACAATCGCATACATCCTCGCAAACCTCAACATCAACGTCATCGATGCAGGTATGGCAGTCCTCAATATGCACTCTCCGATGGAAGTAATCTCAAAAGCAGACTTCTATGAAGCATATAAGGCATATCAGGCTTTCTTAAAAGCTTAATTAAATCCGAAAACCGATAAATAAATAGTGGCCACGCATCGTGACCACTGTTTTTAATTACTCTAGATTGCCCGCTTGGTATACGCCCTGAGTGACTCTACTCTCTAAAAGCAGAATCTTCGACTGTATTTCAATTCCGCCAACGTAGTTGGATAATCCACCACTTGGACCTGTGATTCTATGAGAAGGGATGAATATTGGAAGAGGGTTTCTTTCAAGGTATCTCTGAACCAATTCAACTGAGATGCCAACTTCTTTTGCGACATCGCTGAATGTTCTAGTTTCTCCAAATGGGATAGTCATGCAATACTGCCAAACCTTAAGCTCAGCTTCAGTTGATGCCACCGCTTTTAACTTGACGCTGAATTTCTTTCTCTGCCCATAGAAGAACTGATTTATTTCCATGATTGCGTCATAAATAGGAAGAGTTTCTTCATTGACAGCGCCGACAGGATCAAAAGAGCCAAACAAAAGATTCGTAACCCCTTTTTCGGTTCCGACAATCGTTACGTCTCCGACAAGTGTGTCAAACACGGCATAACGCAAAAGCATCGATGCACAATCCCCTTTTCTCTTCTAGTTGCCTATATTATGCATAAATTAATAATTTTTGTCAAAAAGGTACGATAAATTCGATTATTTCATCTTGATTAAATCGAAAAATAGTCTATTAAAAACCGCTGAGGTTATCCCTTAGCGGCTAAGAATGTAACGATTTGGAAGACGAGCATCACAACACCGAGAACAGTTAAGGTAATGCCGGTTGCGAGATTCTGTATTCTCTTATTAACCTTGTTTGCGAATATTGCGGCGACTTGAGCAAACACCATTGTAAATACAATGCATATGCCAAGGATTGCCCATTCTTGCCATGTCTTCATGCCAATCGATCCCGCTCCTGCAGTTTGGCTTATGGCGTTAGATAACCAACTTGGAACAGATGCACCAGAGTTAGCGATTCCAATCAACGCGAAGTGACCAACAGATCCTGTTAAAGCGGTGACTGACATAATGAATACCGAGGTTCCTACCGCTTTTTTCAATTCATATCCTAAAAGCATATTAAGAGCGAATAACATAAGCATTCCACCGCCGATTCCGACGAATCCGCATTGGAAACCGATAATGCATCCTACAGCGATTGAGAGGATGATTTTCATCTTCTTGCTTCTCTGCTTTGGTTCTTTGCCTTCCTTCTCTGGGAAGATGATGAACTTAAGACCGATAAATGTTGTTCCGAAAATACTTAAGATACCCATTGCTTTCTGAGGGAATAAAAGTCCAACGAATGTGCCAATTACACAGAAGACAAGAACGCAGGCCATCATAAGAAGGCCGTTTTTGATGTCGATGTTTTTGTTCTTAGCGTAAACAAAAGCGGATACCGCACTTGCTAAAATATCCGATGCCAAAGCGATTGCAACGGCTTCATATGTATTCACGCCGAGGAATGTCGCAAGCATAGGAGCAATGACTGCCGCTGCCGAAAGGCCGGCTAAACCGGTACCTAGACCCGCCCCGAGAGAAGCGACAAGGCTGACCACTATTAACACGATAATTTCTGCTGCACCTGACATAAAGTGAGTACATTATATAGGCGCTAAACAAAAATAAAAGGGAGACTTGCTCCCTTAAAAGTAGAATTGCTTATTTAGTGGCTTAGTTTACCCGTTGCGCCAAGTACGATGAGCACTACGATTAATGCCGTCAATCCCATGGACACAAGGATCGCTAGAATGAATGCCCAGAAGCCTCTATATCTAGCTAAGGTTGCCATCACAAGCCCACGGATAGCAACGAAGAATCCGACTGGCGGTAAAAGCAATGTTACAAACCATGTCCAGATGAGAACGACGCGACAATATCCTCTTGCATCCCTTTGAGCACGAACGTTTTCTTTCTCGTTGTTTATAAGGGTTTCACCATATTTAGTTACCGACCCGCAGTTAGGGCAAACTTTGGCGTTGAATTCAATATCATTGCCGCATTTATGGCATTTATAATATGCAGTCTTTATCTCCATTTTTTGTTACCTAGTTAGAAATATGCTCAATTCCATGATTATCCAAACTAGAGCGCCGATGGAGCTAAAAACTACACCGGTAATGGTCTTGGCTCGGAACTCGCCCTTCTTATCCAAAACAAGGCAAGCGATACCAGTTCCTAGTCCAATGAAGAATAGACCCGGGATTATTAAACCAATAATACCGTGGAGCAACGACATAAGACTCAACATCTTAAGAAGCCAATGAGGCGCACCGCTTCTAACGGGTTCCTCAACCGCTACTTCTTTCTCTGGTATGGAGGCTTCTTCTATAGGTTGAACATTGTCAACCAAACGAGCGCCACAACCCTGGCAGAAGTTGTCGTCGTCATTAGCTTGTCTTCCGCAATATTGGCAAAATTTCATTTACTTGGTTCCTAAGATTGAATCCATTATAGCAGTTTCTTCGACTAAATTCACGGATGTTGGTTTTCCGAAGTAATAAGCTGCCATAAGGCCAGGACCAATGTTGATACCGTTCATGACGTGAACATCTGTCATGATGATTTCTGCTGGATGGAATCTTTCTTCGACTAACGCTCTGAACTCTTCCGCGAATTTCTTTCTGTTTGTCTGAGCGATGAAGATGATCTGATTGCTTGGATCGACGATTGTCTTTTCCATGTAAGCGAGCATTGCTTCATATGCTTTTGATGCACCCTTAGCCTTGCCGATAACGGTTGTTAATCCGTTGTGGTTGATTTCACCTAAAGGTTTGATTCCGATTAACTGACCCATGAATGCCTTGAAGTTATTCATACGGCCTTTCTTTGCTAAGAATGAAAGATCGTCTAACCATCCCATCTGGTGGAATGAGTTCTTGTTCTCTTCAACCCAAGCATAGACTTCTTCGAATGACTTGCCCTCTTCTCTTAAAAGAGACGCTTTGATTGCGATAGCACCAAATGCTGTTGAGTATCTAAGTGAGTTTACAACTTTGATGTTTGCTTCTGGATGTGCTGCCAAGACTTCTTCCTTAGCGGCATTGAAGAAATTGTATGTGCCTGATAATCCTGTTGAGATTGTTAAACATAAGATATCTGTTGTTCCCTGAGCGATGTATTCCTCTAGAACAGCTTTGACTTCATCTGGTGATAAAGGTGCAGTTGTGTAACCTGCTGGGTTCTTCTTTAAATCATTATAGAAAGCGATGGCTGCTTCTTCTGATCCCCACTCGCAGTTTGCTGTGTGTTCCGCTCCATCTGGTGTTTTATAGTGTCCGTCAAGTGCGCGGATGTTATACTTTGCTTGGAGTTCCTTGCTCAAGTCGCATGTGACGTCACAGATTATTGCAAAATTTGACATAATAATTAGCTCCTAATGAACAAAGTATACCGAAATGTTCATTATTTGTGTAGTATAACAATAGTTATTTTATTAGAGGATTAGACAATGCAGCCTTACGTAATAGCAATCATAGTCATCTCGGGAGTAACACTCGCCTTTTTCTTGTTTGGTGTTCTCCCTGTTTTACCAATAGCGATAAAGGTGCATAAAATGCAGCTTATGCGTTCTGAAAGGAACACATGGAACAGAGAATGCTCATGCCTCACTAATGAAGAACAAGTTCAGATGTGGGAAGAAGGTCAAGCATGGTTTGAAACCGTTAAAGACAAATGTGAAGAGATAACAATCACATCCGATGACGGATTGAAACTCGCTGGTGAGTATTTTGATTTCGGTGGAAAGAAATGCGTCATGATTCTCGGCGGTAGATGTGAGACGGTTGGATATTCCTACTACTACACAAAACCATACGTTGAACTTGGCTATAACATTTTGCTTATCGACCCACGTGCACACGGATGGTCAGAAGGCAAATTCAACTGTGTAGGCTGCAAGGAATATAAAGATGTCCTTAAATGGATCAGATTGGCACACGATAAATACGGCAATGAGAAAGTGTTGTTGCACGGCATTTGCATTGGTTCCGCTACATCAGCATATGTAGTCGGCGACAAGAAATGCCCTCCTTATGTCGAAGGCATTATCGTAGATGGTATGTATAGATCTTTCTACGATACATTCGCGCTCCACATGAAAGCGGAGCATCGTCCAGTATTCCCGTTCTGTATCCTAATCATGTGTATCATTCAACATTATGCTGGCAAGAATCCTATGTTCTTCACGCCTGGCAAGATGATGAAAAAATACAAAGGCAACATCTTAATGATTCATTCAAGATTAGACGCTTTCTCTGAACCTAGAAGAGCAATTAAGATTTATGAGTCTTGCCCTTCGAAGACCAAGAGAATTGTCTGGTTCGATAAAGGCGCTCATTCACATGTTCGTATCAACAATGTTGATAAATATGATGCAACAATAAAAGAGTATGTCCAAGAAGTCATCGCCAGCAAATAAGAAGATCGCTTTCTTCACAATGGATGTCGAGTCGTTTTATGACGTCTCTTTTCTCATGCCGTTGAAACTTGAAAGAAAAGAGGAATTCTCGTGTGAAGACAATGTCACTCGTTATGTTGATTTATTAGATGAGTTCGGAATCAAAGGAACATTCTTCACATTAGAGACATCTCTAGATTACACAGAACCATTCCTCAAATACGCCATAGAACACGGTCACGATATCGGAGTTCATGGAAGGACACATGATAACGTCTTATCCATGGCAGAAGATAAGTTTAGAGATGAGATTAAGCACGCAAAGGACGCACTCGAAAAGAGATTGGGTGTTCCGGTTGAGGGATATAGAGCTCCTAATTTCGGAATCACGGATAGGAAACTTGAAATCATAAAAGAGTTGGGTTTTAAGTACGATTCGTCATTCCTTGATTTCCCTTTAGAATACGGAGTTGGAAAGCTTGATCTAAGCAATGCTGAAAAGGTGTACGACTGCATCCATAAGAAAGATGGAATCACAGAATTCAGCGTATCCGTTTTAACTTTGGCAAACAAAGAAACAATACCGGTATCAGGAGGCGGTTATCTTAGACTTGTACCTGGCTTCTTGATGAGAGATTGGTTTAGAAGATATATAAGACAACATGACACGTTTGTCTTCTATGTCCACCCGTTTGAAATAAGCGAAAAGAAGCTTCCAAAAATCAAAGAAATATCTTGGATCAGAAACATGTATCTCAGATACTTCACCAAAAGGCACCTGAACAAGATTAGAAAACTGATTAAATACCTAAAAAAGAAGGGCTTCGAATTCAGAAACATGAGCGAAGTTGCTTCTAACGGCATATAAATCCCTTGCTAGCGAGGGATTTTATTTTTTTATGGGCCCGCTTATAATGTGTCACATGAAAGAATTCCTCAAGAAGCACGAAGACAAATTCTACACGATAGGGTGTAGCATCCTTTCTTTCGCCATACCTTTCATCATCGCACTAGTGTTGTTCACTAAGATGAACTTCACCCCATTCGGCGATAAGTCGATGACGGTTATGATGTACGACATGCAGTCTCAGTATGTCACTTATATGCGATATTACAGGGAGTGTCTTTTAGGTAATGTCTCATCCATCTACACTCATTCAAAGGTTTTTGGTGGGGACTTCATGTCCATCTTCTCCTACTACCTCGCTTCGCCATTTAACTATTTTGTCGTATTCGTTTCTTCATCTGAGATTCCGCAGTTCTTTGCGGTCACTTCTCTAATCAAGATTTCTTTAACAGGACTCTTCATGTATTTCTGCTTGAGATTCACCGTTAAGAAAGACTCTTTGGCACTTATCGTTCCATCAATCGGATACGCATTGATTTCATATTCATTCCTCTACCTCTTGAACTTCATGTGGCTAGATGGAGTCATGATCCTTCCGATTGTCATTCTTGGAATGAATAAGTTGGTCGAAGGCAAAGTTAGATGGATATATCCATTAGGCCTTGCTTACGCCTTAATGACTTCGTGGTATATAGGTGCATTAATCTGTATATTCGCTGTTATCTACTTTGTTTATAAAACGGCTGCAACTCTAAAAACCAAAAAAGAGCTTTTATCATTTGCTTCAAGGTTTGCAATATTCTCGCTTATTGGAGGTTTATTAGCATCTCCATTCTGGCTCACTGCGTTCATGCATTTAGGCGGCACAAAAGGATCTCTATATTTGCCAGAGCCTAGATTCACCAGCGTTGCCACATTCTTTGAAGGATTCCTTGAAGGAAATTACGCTGATGGAATTTATATCACTCATAACACTGGGTTCTTCTCAATGTTCACTAGTGCGGTTACTCTTGTCTTCTTCCAATTGTTCTTCTTCAACAAGAAATACACGCTTAGAGAAAGGTTAATCACAATTGGGTTACCGGTCTTATTCTTCTTTGTCTGTAACGTTACCACTCTAAACGCTTTATTCCACGGAGGACGTGAGCCAACATGGTTCCCTGGAAGATACACATTCATGATCGGATTCTTGGTATGTTACTTCGCTGGTCTCTCTTTAGCGGATGTTAAATCCACCAGTAAGTTCGGTACAATTCTTCCTTTTGCATCGCTTCTTGTTGTCTATTTGATAACCAAATACGTCAACAACGACAATGCCGCTTTCTATGAATTATCCTGGCCATCAATTGTCATATACATCACTTCAGATGTTCTTGCTGCCATATGCATTTTCATGCCTGACTTTAAGAATAACTATGTTAGGTATGCGATTAAGACCGTGTTCGGAGTCGCCTTAATTGCGATGACATCTCTATCCTCATATAGAGGTTCATATAGCATATTGAAGACAAATTTAGATGATGGTGAATATGAGAAATATGAAACATATCTAGCAGATGAAGCCGTAGCCCCTGCTATCGATGCACTTAAAGCATATGACTCAAGCGTGTATCGTATGGAGACATTGTTTGATAGACCAGGCACCCATAACACCATAAGCAACAATCCTCTCTTCTATAGCTATAACGGATTGAACCACTTCTCAAGCTCTGAGAAAGAAGATGCGATGTATGAGATGCTTAAACTCGGTTTCCATTTCAATCACTTCTTCGAGAAATATGACACAGGCTCCACTGCCGCGATTAACTCGTTCCTGGGCATGAAGTACTTGGTGGACAACTCTTCAATGCATATGCCTCAGTCTCCAATATTTGTTGACAACTATCCTTGGAGCAAAGTAACTGATATCGGTTATGGCGACGAGTCATACACCTACTACCAAAATGCTTTAGCATTGCCTTTCGCTTTCACGATGAGAAACATAGATTTAACCTTCGTGCCTGACCAGGTTAAGAAAGGCGAGAACTGGTATGTCTATAATCAGTTCGAATATCAAAATGAACTCTTTAAGCAATTAACAAACTCCGTTGTTGATGGGGATGGTAAAGCAAAAGATATCTTTAAGCCTATCTCAACTGCTTTAGTATCCAAGAGTGATACAGTGTCTATCACCACTGACGCCTTCGGATTTAAGTTCATTACCGGTGAATCTGGTGATTCAATCACATTCAAGTTCACGGCACCTGCTGAAGGAATCGGAAATAACCT
>JAKSVF010000011.1 GCA_024408235.1 Bacilli bacterium | reverse complement strand
CCTGTTGGCATGTGGCCACACGTTGATGATGACACGTTGGTAAATTTGGATAACTATCCTATTTTGGAATCCGTTTTAGACTGCATATACAATCCTTATAAAACAAAATTGATGATTGAGGCTAAACGCAGAAACCTCAAATATGCCAATGGTCTGATGATGTTGGTTGCGCAAGGCGTTAAGACTAACGAGATGTTCACGGGAAAGAAATATGACAAAAGGATTTATCTTCAGACTTATCTCAATCTTATTTGCCACGATACGAATATCGTTCTTATCGGAATGCCTGGAGCAGGAAAAAAGAAGATTGGACAGGCTTTGTCAGACAAATTGGGTATTTATGCGTTTGATGTTGATAGACAGATTGAAATAAGGCAAAACAGCAAAATTTTCGATTTATTGATGCATTATGACGCCCGCCACTACCGCGATATTGAATCTAACATGATTAGAGACCTTGCAAAGAACAAAGGAAAGATAATATCAACAGGTTCCGGAATAGTGTTAAGAGAAAGAAATATTCTAGCCTTAGAACGTAACGCTGTGATCATCTACGTAAAAAGAGACATCGAATCAATAAAAGAGGAACTTGCTAATGATAGGTTATACAACATCCAATTAGCGATTGAACGATATGGTTCGTTGGAAAATATGTTGAAACAAAGAGATAAGCTTTATAGAAAGTATTGCGATTATGTAGTTGTTAATAAAGATGACGAAGACATCGTAAGCGATAAGGTGATTATGAAGATTATCGGAGATGACATAAAAGACTAATTGTTATCTTTTTACCTGTTAAAATAGGCATTAAATAAATGCGACATTAACTATTCAATATTTCCAAAAACAACTAATAACGCTGCTTTTATTTGCAAAAGAAAAAGCCCTGGGTTAACCAGAGCTTAAATCCTGAATTAATACTCGTATGTACCTGAATAAGGAAGTGTATCAACGTTCTCCATGCCTGGATAAGTTACGGTAACTGATTTTGGTCTTCCATCTTCGTAGGTGTTCAAAGTAAATGTAGCGAACAATTCATCTGTATATTGATTGTAAGCCTTGATGACATTTCCTTCCTGAACTGTCTTGAATGTTGAGTAATAGAACTCAACAATGCCATCTTTGAACCAGGCTGTAATTCCATTGACGTTATCATTGAAATACATGCCTCTCATGTCAACGCCACCGGTTGTTGGAGTGTCTCCGCCTTCGCCAGGGTTAACTGGGGTTTCTACAACTCTTTCGAACGTGATGACATGATAGTTGTTGTCATAAGCATAGAAGCTTGCTGTGAGGGTATCTGTCTCTTCGTTGTATTCAAGAGTGTTTGTTCCGCCGAAGAATGGGCCGCAATCACCAACGGTGTATTTGTGTGTTGTCTCATTGTAAGTTGGTGTCAAAGTTGAATAGAAGAATTCGATTGATCCATGCTCATTCCAGATGAGTTCCTGGTTTTCTGCGATAGCGAATTCACCACCGGTTTCAGAAACCCATTTCCACTTTCCGACCGGGCTTGTTGTGCCTTCTGGAATCTCGATTGTTGGAGCAGCTTCGCATGAGAGTGTAACTGAGCCGTTTCCAATAACTCTCATTCCGAATCTTGGCTCATTTGTTGTGATAACGAGTGAGCTTGCGGTTGAAGTGATTGTCTGGACGATTGCGTATTGGCTATCTGTTCCGTAGTGATAGATTTCGATTGTTGCGCCTTCAGAGCATGAGACTAAGACTGATAAGTCTGAGACCTGGCCTGAATAGAATTCATACCATGTTCCTGATTCTGATGCGTTGAGAGTCTTTGTTGTTCCCGCTGCCCAGTTGTAATCAAGTGAGTATGCAGCGTCATATGATGAGCCCTTAACGACCTTATTAGCCTTTAATGTAGCGGATGCGCTTGTGTCGTATGCATTGATTAATACATAGTATGTGCCTGCTGTAAGTTCAACAGAGACAGTTCTCTCGCCACTGTTGTCCCATGAGTAGCCATGGTATGTTGTCTCATCGCTTGCAAGGATTGATAACTGGTAATATGAACCATAACCATTTGCCATGCATGAAGCTGTTAAGCTATAGTTTCCGTCTTCTTCGACAACCCACTTAACATATCTATATGCCGTGCCGTTTGAAGCGACGTTGAATGATGTGTTGTTAGCCTGGAATCCATTGATTGGGTTTGCTGTGCTAACACCTGGAGTGACATCGCCAATCTTGAATGATAATCCGCTTGGAGCTGATGTGAACTTGAGGCCAATGATGTAGGTCTTTCCTGACTGGAATGTGTTGATGACAGAGGAATTTCCAACTGATCCCTCAGCAATTATTGTTGTCTCGCTGTCTGTCTTTTCCTGGATGAACCATGAACCTGAGACGTATGCTGCGGACTGGAATGAAATCTGAGCGGATGATGAATCTGCTGTATATTCATAGCAATATGCGACTTCTTGTGAGTATCTTGCATCATATCCTGTGACGCTGACTGTTTTCGATACGTTCTTTGTGATAGCGACTGCGCTGTTTGAATCGTCGTTTTCTGCAGTTGCGATACCGTATGCGATTGTGCCGCTTACGTCTTTGAACTGCATATAGTCATTATTATGACCGTGGAATTTAAGGTTAACTGTTTCTCCAGCAGCAAGATCGATAGTCAAGACTGAGACTGATGACAATGTGCTTGTCGTAGCAACGCCGCTTGTTCCTAATGAGTGTGTTCCAGCTGTAGAGATTGTTGCGCCTGTATCATCAACTAATTCAACGCCTGCATAGTACGCATAGTTGCTGAATGATGATTCACCGCCACCTTCATAAACCATTTTGCCTGAAAGTGATGTACCACCGCCTTCGGTCTTATCGACATAGATATAATATCTATCAGCCTTTGGAGCTGTGAATTTAACGATCTTTTCCTGGTGATCAGCATCTAATGTTGTTGTGTAGTTGCCAACAGCGGTGACTTTTTCTTCTGCAACTGCTGTCTCGATTGTGATGACGTATTCACCCGCTGAAGCGATTGCATATGTATATGCAGTGAAGTCTCCTCCGATGTCTGCGCCACCGAGATTTGTTGCAACAGCCTCAACGCCATTAACCTTGACTGAAGTGATAACGTATCCGTCTTCAGCTACAGCCATGATGTATGCTGTATCGCCTGCTGCGTATGTCCAGTCGATTACTGTGCCATCTTCTGCATATAAAGGTTCTGCATCTTCTGCTCCTCTATAAACGCTAACGTCAACGAACTGAACGTGGTCGATTTCTGCGTTCCATGAGATGTGTGAATCGATAGCGGCTGCGGTTTCGATTGTGATATTGTAATCGCCAGCTGCTCCGATCTGATATGTGTAAGCGGTCATTCCTCCGCCGATGTCTGCGCCGCCAAGTGTTGTAGCGACCGCTTCTTCGCCGTTGACCTTGACTGATGTGACGACGTATCCGTCTTCTGCAACAGCCATGATGTAGGCTGTGTCGCCTGTTGCGTATGTCCAACCGATTGTTGAAGACTCGTCTTCAGCATAGATAGGCTCTAATTCTTCTGAGCTTCTGTAGACGCTGACGTCAACAAACTGAACGTGTTCGAATTCTCCGTCCCATGAGATGTGTGAATCGATGACAACCGCCTTTTCATAATCATATGTAACTGTATAGTTGCCTGCTGTCTTGAAGACATATTTGAAATATGAGATTGTTCCGCCTCTTGGAGATGACTCTTCGACGACTGTACAAGCCTCGCCGTTGACTTTGACTCCTGTGAGGACATATTCATCGCCCATTAATTCTGGGAGGATATAAACATAGTCTCCTTCTACGAATTTCCATTCAGAGATATTGCCATCTGCTGGATAAATTGGATCGGCCATTTCATCTGCTCTGTAGATGACTGCGTCGACTGCCCAGAAGATGTCTTCGTCATAATCCCAAGTGAGTTTTGAGTCTGCCATGACGAATGTGACGACATAGTCGATTGCCTCTTCGATCTCGAAGAATGTCTTATTTGTGCCAAACATCCCAATTGGTTCACCATTAACCAAGATTTGAGCAATGCCTTTTGTGTTTTCCCAAGTCATCTGGATTGACTGTCTTGCAGGTGATGCAATCTTCAATTCAGCGACTGGCTCGCATGTTGGAGCATATAAGTCGTTAACTGTTGCGAATTTAACGTTTGTAACGCCCTCTGGCAATGAACCGACTTTAATTGTTGCGTACTCAACAGGTGTTTCAGATGAGACAGGTGTTTCAGATGAAACTGGTGTCTCGGATGTGACCGGAGTCTCTGAAGTGACTGGAGTCTCGGATGTAGCTGGAGTTTCTGAAGTGACTGGAGTCTCGGATGTAGCAGTCTCGCTTGATGCAGGAACCTCTGATGTAGTTGGGTTTGTTGCGGATGTAGTTGGTGCTAAAGATGAAGCGTTTTCGCTTGACTTAGTTTCAACATGACCACAAGCTGCAAGAAGCATTGATGCGGTAAGAACGAATATTATCTTTCTATTTTTCATGATTTCTTCCCTTCTATAATTTTTGAAATCTTAACAACTCATGGAGTTTTTGAAAATTCAATTTTCATACAAAACAGGCAATCGGCGAATGAAACTGGTTTCATAGGATTAAAAATTACATTTTGTATAGATTAACTTAAGTTAAAAACGACATTATCTATTAGGGTGCTTTAAAACTATTGTTTAAAAGATATATAATTTCATTGTTAAAAAAACGGAGTTATATATGACAAAGAAAGAATTCGTTATCTCTGAGTCCGTCAACCATATTTATGACGTTCCAGGATTTCCAAAAGAGGGAATCATTTTCAAAGACATCACACCTGTGTTCGAGGACCCTGCATATGCAGATGCTGTAATCGATGTAATGCTCGATGAGTTACATGCTAGAGGAATCGAGTTCGATAAGATCATCGCTCCAGAATCACGCGGTTTCTTATTTGGAGTTCCACTATCAATCAAATCACGCAGACCATTAGTGTTAGCGAGAAAACCAGGCAAACTTCCTAGACCAGGAGTTTCCGCTTCATACTCTCTCGAATACGGTGAAGCAACACTTCTTATTTCAAAAGATTCAGTAAAGCCAGGAGACAAGGTCATTGTTGTTGATGATTTATTAGCAACTGGAGGTTCTGCAAACGCATGCGCGGAACTAGCAGTTAAGTCAGGCGCTGAAGTCACAGGATGCGTATTCTATCTTGAATTAACCCCACTTAAGGGAAAAGAAAAGATCCCTTATCCTGTCATCTCAATCGTCGAGGTTGAGGCTTACTAATTAGGCCAACAAAAAAACAGCCGGCTGGCTGTTTTCTTTTTGTTTATCATCTATCTTCTCTGAAGTAAGAGACACCAAGTGATGCTGGTCCAAGATTTTCTTTCTTGCCCATAATCGAAGTGATGATGAGAACGATGATTGTTGCGATGTAAGGAATTAAATCGAACAATTTCTTAGCGGCAAATGTGAATGTTGCATCTGGGAAGAATTTGCTTAAGAAGGTTGGGAAGATGTATAGAGCGCCAAAGATGATTGAACCCGGTACTGCTAAAGCAGGTTTCCATAAGGTGAAGATGACGAGCGCGACGCAGAGCCATCCGATGCCTTCGACCGTGCTGCTCATTGTTGATCCGACCGTTCCAGCCATGAGCTGCATTGGGTATAAGAGTCCGCCTAATCCAGCGATTGCAGAACCTAAGAGGATAAATACATACTTGTACTTTGTAACGTTGATACCGGCAGCATCAGCGGTTGCTGGAGATTCTCCAACCGATCTTAAGTTAAGGCCGATTCTAGTGAATGACAAGATGATAGCCGCCGCAATGGCGATCGCAATGGCGACATAGACGAGAACGCCGTGGCCGAAGACGAGTTTTCCAAAGTCGCCGAGTTTATCGGCAAACGGAAGGTGAGCCATGAAGAACTTATTGCCTGCAAGGGATAACATCGCACCGTGGCCATTGATGCCCTGGATTTTGATAACACTGTTGACGAATACCGAGGCAAAGCCGTTGCCGAAGATTGTTAAGGCTAAGCCAGTAACGTTCTGGTTGCAGCGGAGAGAAACTGTTAAGAAAGCGTAAATTAATCCTGCAATTGAGGCGAATATGATAGCAAATACGACCGCTAAAAGGATTGATAAGAATCCGTTAACGTTATTTGCGATGACAACACCAAGAACGCCTCCGGCTGCGCCTACGCACATAATGCCAGGGATACCGAGGTTTAAGTGTCCTGCTTTTTCGGTGAGGATTTCACCAACGCATCCAAGAAGGAAGATGACGGCAATTGAGATTGCCTGGAAGACGAATTCAACCATTTTTATTTACCTCCCTTTCTTGCTTTAAGTGAGATTCCCTTGAAGAAGGAACCTATTTTTTCGAATACTGGATTAAGTTTCTTGCCAATCCACACGAATGGGAAGGCTATCTTATCCACTACTTTCTGAGCATCTTCTCTCCAGATGATCTTGTAAGAGACGAAGAATTCAGAAGCTATTAAGAGGAAGAAGATGATGCCTCTAATAACAGCGGAGAGGTTTTCATCTGTGAAGCCAAAGTCTTCATTGACCTGAGCCATGCCGTTTGTGACGAATGCGATGAACAAGGAGATGAACACCATGATGATTGGGCTGAACTGTGATAGCCATGCGACCATGATACCGGTGAATCCCATGTTGCCATCCATCGTCGTTGACATCATGTAGTTGATGCCGCCGGATAAAATGAATCCAACAAGTCCGCACAATGCGCCTGAGAGAGCGACTGTTCTAATGGTAACGACTTTGACATTGAGGCCGATATATCTAGCGGTATTTTCTGATTCGCCGACGACTGAGAGCTCATATCCGTGCTTGGAATAGCGTAAATAGAGGTAAATAGCCACTGTGACGAACACGAAGAGGACGATTGGAAGGAAATACTTTCCGAATGGGCTTGAGCCTAAGGTTGGAAGTCTTCCATCTGTTAATGGATCCATCGCGCCGGTTCCGTTTGTGTACCAGAAAGCGATGAAGTATCCAACAAGGATTGATGCGATATAGTTAAGCATCAAGGTGAAGAGCGATTCGTTCGTCCTGAAGAACGATTTGAAGATGGCTGGAATTACAGCCCAGACTCCAGCGAACAACACCGCTGCTATGAACATTAGAATCCATAAAACCGGGTCTGGCAATTTTCCGCCTAGATAGAACATAACCATACAGGTTCCTAAGCAACCCATGAGGATCTGTCCGTTTCCGCCGAGGTTCCAGAATCTCATCTTAAAGGCTGGAACTAAAGCGATTGACACTCCAAGGAGTAAAGCGGCTTCAAGTAAGAATCTCCACAATTTACGTGGCGTTGAGAAGACACCACTTACCATACTTCCGAAGAAGCCGAAGAAATTATGCGATTCGCTTGATAGCGAGATAACGAATATCGCCGCAATCAATAATCCAATAACGATTGAGAGAACACGGATGCCGACTTTAGCGCCTTCACTGATGTTCATTCTCTTAACGATGTGGAATAAAGGTTCTTTGTGATTTTCTCTAGCCATTTTTTATTCCTCCTCGTGCGCGACTGTCTTAGTCATTAAGAGTCCGACTTCCTCTTTTGTTGTCGTTCTAGCATCCACTATGCCGGAAATTCTTCCGCCGTTGAGAACTAGGAGTCTGTCACTTAACGCAAGCAAGACGTCAAGGTCTTCACCGACGAAGATGACTGCTGAACCGGATTCTTTTTCTTTATTTAAAAGGTTGTAGATTAAATATGATGAGTTGATGTCGAGGCCACGAACCGGATATGCCGCCATAAGAACTTTTGGAACTGAGGCAATTTCACGGCCCACTAAGACTTTCTGGACGTTTCCGCCTGATAAGCGTCTGACTGGTGTGTGAACGCTGTCGGTTACGACTTCTAATTCGCTGACAATCTGGTTTGTTAAGGCTCCAGGTGTCTTTCTATCGAGGATAATAGAACGTCCTTTTTCGTAGCTTCTAAGCATGACGTTGTCGACAAGGTCCATATTTCCTACAAGTCCCATGCCGAGTCTATCTTCAGGAACGAAGGCGAGTCTGACGCCTAAGTCTCTGATCTGTCTTGGGTTTTTGAGACAAAGGTTAACGGTCTCTTCGTTTTCAGGATTTATGTATTCGATTTTGCCGTCTTTGATTTTTGTGAGGCCTGCGATTGCTTCGAGCAATTCTTTCTGGCCCGATCCAGCAATACCTGCGATACCGAGGATTTCGCCTGAGTTTGCGACGAAATTCACGTTTTGGACTCCTGGAAGTCCATCATCTTTAATGGTTGATAAGCCGGAGACGATCAATCTAGGTTCAGCATTCTTTGGTTCGCTTCTATCGATGTTGAGTTCGATTTTCTTTCCGACCATCATCTCGGTTAACTCTGATTCTGTTGTTTCTTTAGCGTTAACGCTTCCGATGTATTCGCCTTTTCTTAAGACAGCGACTCTATCCGAGATTTCCATAACCTCATTGAGTTTATGGGTGATGATGATGATGGATTTTCCATCCTCTTTCATCTTTCTTAAGACGTTGAATAACTTCTTCGTTTCCTGAGGAGTTAAAACAGCTGTAGGTTCATCGAGAATGAGAATATCTGCGCCTCTATATAACACTTTGACGATTTCAACGGTCTGTTTTTCTGAGACAGACATGTCGTAGATTTTCTTTTTAGGGTCAATGATGAATCCGTATTTATCAGCGATTTCTTTGATTCTCTCAGCGGATTTCTTAAGATTGAATTTTCCCTGTTCTTTATATCCTAAAATAATGTTCTCAGTCGCAGTGAAGACATCGACGAGTTTGAAATGCTGATGAATCATGCCGATTCCATGTTTGAAAGCGTCGATTGGCGATTTGATTGTCACCTCTTCCCCTGAGATTAAGATAGAGCCTGAATCTGGATAGTAAATACCAGCAATCATGTTCATAAGGGTTGTTTTGCCACATCCGTTTTCGCCTAAAAGGGAAAGGATTTCACCTTTCTCTAGGGTCAGATTGACGTTGTTGTTAGCAACGACATTGCCGAATGTTTTTCTGATGTTTCTAAGTTCTAGTTGATGCATAAGAACCTCCAACTCTAATAAGGGTATAAAGAACAAGGAGGGAACAGTCCGAAAACTGTCCCCTCATTAAATTGTTTTCTAATTAATTAGAACTTGACGTTCTGGAGGTTGATGCCATCGATCTGGACATCGAAGTATGGAGCTGAACGATACTTTGAAGCATTTGATTCATCGAAGTAACCATTTGCAACAACGTTTGTTTCTCCTGTGTAGTCGCCATCGATATCAGCGAGGTAAGCTGTGAGGTGGCCGTCTGCATCGACTGTTGCACCGACATTCTTGTCTGCTGTGACTGTGACTGTGAACTTTGATGTGTCGAAGACGTGTGTCTTACCAGAGAGGATGTCTGCCTTTGCTGCTGCGAGCTTCTCAGCTGTTCCTGCTGCAACGTTCTTTCCGAGGTCTGTGAGCTGGACTGAGTCTGTTGCGAATGATCCGCACCAGTCTGTGTCGTATGATTCACCAGCGAGTGTCTTTTCGATCATGAGTTCGAAGTATGGCTGCCAGTTGATTCTTGATGAGACGAGGAATGTCTCTGGGCACTGAGCTGCTGTTGAGCCGTTGTATGAAACGTTTGGAACGCCCTTTGATTCGCATGCTGAAGGAGCACCCATTGAGTCAGCGTGCTGTGAAACGATGACTGCACCGCCGTCGATTAATGAGTTAGCTGCGTTTCTTTCTGCGACTTCGTCATACCATGAACCTGTGAATGTGACGTCCATTGTGACGTTTTCGACAACTGACTTAACGCCGAGGTACCATGAGGTATAACCTGAGATAACTTCTGCGTATGTATAAGCACCGATGTAGCCGAGTTTGTAGCTGCCATCAGCTGCTGCTGTGACTTTGTTTGTATCGATCATTTCCTGAAGCTTTAATCCAGCGACGACACCAGCGAGGTATCTGCCTTCATAGATTGAAGCGAATGCGTTGTGGAAGTTAGCGATGTTTGCCTGTTTTGATGATGTTCCTGTTGCGTGAGCGAATGTGACATCCTTGTATTCTTTTGCTGCATCTTTGATGAATGCTTCGTGGCCGAATGAATCAGCGAAGACGCCTTTGCATCCTGAGTCTGCTAAATCAGCTGCTGCTTCATAGCACTTGTTTGATTCATCAATGCCTGTCTTGATGACTGCTTTGACATTTTTAGCTTTGCAAGCTTTCTTGAATCCATCGATGAAGTTTGCATCATAAGTTGAGTTTTCATCGTGAAGAGTGATAAGACCAAATGAAGTGCCATTTGATGTACCACATGCAGCTAACGCAGCGACTGACGCGACTGCTAAGACAATACCCTGTAAACCCTTTTTCATTATTGTTCCTCCTAGAAAAATTGGTCGGTAGGCATAATCTCCAGAGGGAACACTCAAAGGGTAATTATTTCTAAACCTCAAATGTAAGGTTATAAGACTCTTTAAGTAGTATTCGTAGTGCTAGATTACGGTCTAGCGTAGAAACTTCCCACCAATCTGGTAATTATACGAAGTCAGGTTCTTAAATCTGACGTGAAAATTATACACGAGAGTACGCGTACAAAAAACGAAATATATTTGAGAAATTAATCCATTTTCATGAAAATTTCATAAAAATCTCTGGCTCATTTTCAAATTAGTTAAAAACATATCTTTAGATATATCTATAGATGTTTGAAACACGGAATCAATTTTTAAATTTCAATTAATATTTTCAAGAAAACGGTTTCACAAAAAATGATGAAAATGATGAAAAGAATTGAATGATTTTTCAAGAATTTTCATAAAATTTAGACAGAATGCCGTAATAATCGAATATTATTTTTACCTAATTATCCATCATAACGGTCGGTAATGTAATCTAAGTCCGCTTGCATGCCTACCCATTTAAACGCCACCACTAATCTCTTCTCTGGATGCGTTTCTTTGAAGTCCGTGAACCTAGCGTAAGGTCTAAATTGTATAGGTCCAATATGCAGGTTTTTCATATACATAAAGTCCCTTCTTTTTAGGTGTTTGATAATCTGCGTTTTTGAACAGATGACCCCCATATTCACCGAACCGTGATAGATATAATCTGCTTCAGGAAGCTCTTTGTAATTGCCTTTAAAAACAAAGCGGTCCATCGCAGCAAAAACGAGTTCTTTATCCTTATTTAATTCCTCGTTTGCTTTCTCAATTAGTTTACTCATTCGAGGGAGCAATTCTTCGTAGGACCATCGCACTGCTCCTGTCCCGTCCAGTGTGCCATCGCCATATTGGAAATAAAGAATTGTCTTTTGCGTGTCCGCGCTTATGCCACGTTCCCTTAAAAATAAGACAAACTTCTTTATGTCTTCCATATGGACTTGCTCAGCCTGCCCCGTCTTAACGCTGATGAAATGCACTTCACTATCGAGGGTTATCATGATATCCGGTTTGCCTCGAGGGTCGCACTTCTCCGCGTAGAAGCGGGAATGAGGGTCAATGTCTTCATAAATTGAGTCGACAAGACATTTCATGTTATTGGAAAGTTCATCGTATGTCCTTCCATTGATTGCTTTGATCAAAGCCTGTTCATTTCTAATGCCTTTGTGTTTTTTCATAAAATATCCTCCTACTTACTAGTAGTCGACTTTTTGCGATTTTTTACCAAAAACTTGTTAAAAATGTTAAATTTTCATTGATTTGTAATGTTTTATTAAAAAATAATGACTATAGAAGCGCTAAAGGAGACATCCAATGAACAGATTTACTAAATCGACTGTAGTCCTATTTTCCATATTTTTGATGGCTTGTTCATCCAAACCTGAGCCTTGTAAACACGAGAATCACGATAGAGAGACCCTCGTTTGCTCTATATGCAATGAAACAGTTGATCACCACTTCATTAACCACAAATGCACGATGTGTGAGGAAACAAGCGACTTCGAATGGGAAAGAATCACGGATAAAGAGGAATTTGTTAAGGGCGTTGAACATAAAGGAACGATTGAAAAATTCACTTATGAAACCGAAGCTTATGCAGACGCTTTCTTGGGTAACGTTCCAAATGGAACCAAGATTGAAAAACCTGCATATGCATATCTTCCATATGGATATTCAAATGATAAACAATATAACGTCGTTGTTCTTTTGCACGGCGCTGGTGATGCCGAGGGTTATTGGTTTGGCGTCAATGACAGGCTAAAAGAATATGAAACCGATACTGTTTATAAGGATTGCTACGTCTATAACCCGAACGGAAATATAACCAAAAACGTATTGGATTATATGCTCGATAACAAAATGATCGAAGACACGATCATCGTAACGCCGACATTTTATGACGACGTCACAAGCGGTAAGAAGAAACTCGATATGCAGAGTGGAATAGTCTCCTCCACTTTCGATAAAGAAATGAAGAATTACCTGCTACCTGCAATCGCCTCGAGATACTCAACTTACGCAAAAAGCGATGATTCTGCATCGTTAAAAGAGGCGAGAGACCACTTCTCTTATGTCGGCTATTCTCTTGGCGCGATGATCGGTTTATATTCCGCCATGACCGAATGCTATGAATATTTCGGCTCCTATGCATTATTCTCTGGCTCAAGAGGAAATGTAGAAATGGCTGCAAATGTTATTAACGGCTCTCCACTTAAATTAAATTATTTATATATGGGTGTTGGCTCCTGTGATGACTTTGTTAAAGATGGACCTAAGGCTAATTATGACGCAATTAGGCAGTCATCAACGAAAATTGACGATTCCAACAGCGCGTTCGTCGAGGTTTATGAGACGGGTCACTTCTACGATTCATTCATAACGCAGCTCTATAACGCCTTGCCAGAATTATTTTAAATCGCATACGTCAACATTCCCTGGCGATTATCTTAAATAACGGTTTTTGGTACGACTAAGGTTGTTGCCTCAACGAACCGTAAAAGGGTGAATTAATTGCGCAAAGAGGCCTGGAAACGCCTGTCTTCATCTTATTTTAATTTATATGACTGATAATCCTTCAGTGTCGGAGGTTCACGTTCTCCACCACGAAAAAAGGCACCCGTAAGGATGCCTTAGTTTTCGTCTGGTGGGCTAGAACGGGATTGAACCGCCGACACGAGGATTTTCAGTCCTCTGCTCTACCAACTGAGCTACCAGCCCAAGATATTTGTTCCCTAAGAGCAGAGGACTCAAAATCATTCGTGTCTTAACTTTTAGAGATATTTTTGCAACTTAAGTGGCGGACCATACGAGATTCGAACTCGTGGTCTCCTCCGTGACAGGGAGGCATGTTAGACCGCTACACCAATGATCCACTTGTGTTGCGAGTGATATTATCCATATTTCACATTTACTTTGCAAGAATAAATATCAAAAAACGCCCAAGAAAGCCCCTGAGCGTTGATTTTTCTTCTTAATCTTAAGATTAATAGTTTGTTGCGTTGAGTTCGAAGAATGACTGTGGGTGATTGCAGGTTGGGCAAACAGCTGGAGCCTTAGGTCCAACAACGATGTGTCCGCAGTTTCTGCATTTCCAAACAGCGAGTTTATCTCCGACGAAGACAACTCCGTCTTTAACCTTGGCTAAGAGTGCTTTATATCTCTCTTCGTGATGCTTTTCGATAGCGCCGACCATTCTGAACTTAGCAGCGATTTCCATGAAGCCTTCTTCTGCAGCTTCTTTTGCGAATGTCTCATACATGTCTGTCCATTCGTAGTTTTCGCCTTCTGCAGCATGCTGAAGATTCTCAGCTGTAGTTCCTATGCCATTTAAATACTTGAACCAGAGTTTAGCGTGCTCTTTCTCGTTCTCTGCTGTTTCAAGGAAGATGGCAGCAATCTGCTCATATCCTTCTTTCTTTGCGACTGAAGCGAAGTATGTGTACTTATTTCTTGCCTGAGATTCTCCAGCAAATGCTGTCTGGAGATTCTTTTCTGTTTTAGATCCTTTGAATTCCATTTTATTTCCTCCGGTATTACCAATCTTATTATAATAACTTCTAATTCAAAAAATGAACAATATGCTCAAGAAAAATAAAAAGGGCGATTGAACGCCCCTTCTTGGTGTGGTTTTTAGTTGTGGTGATCGCGGTCCTTAACGAGGACGTCATGAGCTCCGCCTTCGACGATACTGACGCTTGAGACAAGTGTGAGTTTCGCTTTGTTCTGGAGTTCTGGGATTGTTAGAGCTCCGCAGTTGCAGAATGTGTGTCTAATCTTGGAGAGTGTGACATGGAGGGTGTCATGTAATGGGCCTGCATATGGGACATATGAGTCAACACCTTCGACGAATGAGAGTTTCTTTGCGCCGCCGAGGTCGTATCTCTGCCAGTTTCTAGCACGAGCTGAGCCTTCGCCCCAGTATTCTTTCATGTAAACGCCGTTTACCATGACTTTGTTGGATGGGGATTCATCGAATCTTGCGAAATATCTGCCTAACATGCAGAAGTCGCATCCCATAGCGAGTGCGAGGGTGATGTGATAATCGTGAACGATGCCACCATCTGAGCAGATTGGGACATAGATGCCGGTCTCTTTATAGTATTCGTCTCTAGCTTTGGCGACTTCGATACAAGCGGTTGCCTGTCCTCTACCGATGCCTTTTGTCTCACGGGTGATGCAGATAGATCCACCGCCGATACCAATCTTGATGAAGTCAGCACCAGCCTCAGCTAAGAAGCGGAAGCCTTCTGCGTCGACGACGTTTCCTGCGCCGACTTTAACT
Source organism: Bacilli bacterium (assembly GCA_024408235.1). Classification (GTDB taxonomy): domain Bacteria; phylum Bacillota_I; class Bacilli_A; order RFN20; family CAG-826; genus UBA4951. The sequence continues at coordinate 34,863 of JAKSVF010000011.1, read as the reverse complement.
GAATCGCCATATTTAGAGCGGATCCATTCGATTGTTCTCTTCTGCCAGATTGAGAAACCTTCTGAAGAGTCGATGCACAAGACATCAACGCCAGCCTCAATGAGGGCAGGGACACGTATTTCATAGTCTCTGGTATTAATACCAGCGCCTACGACATATCTCTTGTTTTCATCCAAGAGTTCGCGTGGATTCTCTTTGTGGGATGAATAGTCTTTACGGAAAACGAAGGAAACGAGATTTCCATCCTTATCAACGATTGGGAGTGAGTTTAATTTGTGCTCAAAGATGATTTCGTTGCAGTCTTTGAGAGTTGTGCCTTCTGGAGCGGTAACGAGTTTCTCGATTGGGGTCATGAACTCTTTGACTTTGAGTGAGCTCTCCATTCTAGTGACACGGTAGTCACGTGATGAGACGATACCTAAGAGTTTGCCGTTTGCCTGGCCGTTTTCTGTGATAGCGACGGTTGAGTGGCCTGTTTCTTCTCTGAGTGCGATGACATCGCCCAATGTGTCTTCTGGAGTGAGGTTAGAATCAGAGACGACGAATCCCGCCTTATACATCTTGACTTTACGGACCATTTCAGCCTGAGCTTCGACGGTCTGGGAGCCATAGATGAAGGAAACTCCGCCTTCTTTTGCTAATGCAATCGCCATTGTGTCATTGGAGACAGCCTGCATGATTGCAGAGATGAGAGGAATGTTCATCGTGATTGCAGGCGTTTCGCCTTTTTTGAACTTAACGAGAGGTGTTTTTAAGCTGACGTTAGTTGGGATGCAGTTCTCATCTGAATATCCTGGAACGAGTAAATACTCGCTGAAGGTACGGGATGGTTGATCGTAGTAATAAGCCATATTTTTCTCCTTTATATGATAGGGATTAGAATAATCCGCTGATGTTTCCGTCATCGTCGACGTCGATGTTGTTGGCGGCTGGAACTTTTGGAAGTCCTGGCATTGTCATAATATCACCAGTCAAGGCAACGATGAAGCCTGCGCCTGAAGATACTTTTAAGTTGCGGACGGTGACGTCAAAGTTCTCTGGAGCGCCGAGTTTATATTGATCGTCAGAGAATGAATATTGTGTTTTAGCGACGCAGATTGGGAGGTTTCCGAATCCTAACGCCTCTAATGTCGCAGCCTGTTTCTTTGCTGGGCCAGTTAAGACGACGTTGTTGCCGTGATATATTCTCTGGACGATTGTTCTAAGTTTGTTTTCGATTGTGTCGTTTAGGTCATATGAGAACTGGAAGTCGTTCTTCTCTTCGCATAAGCGAACCACTTCTTCTGCGAGTTCGATGCCGCCATTTCCGCCTTCTGCCCAAACGTTTGAGAGTTTGACGTTGACGCCGAGTTCTTTGCACTTCTTGTCAACAAGAGCGACTTCGGCATCCGTGTCGGTTGGGAAACGGTTGATTGCGACGACGCATGGTAACTTATAGACGTTGAGGATGTTATCGATGTGTCTAAGTAAGTTAGGTAAGCCTTTTTCAAGAGCTTCAAGGTTCTCGGCGTTGAGTTCTTTTTTGTTTACTCCGCCATGGAACTTAAGAGCTCTGACTGTTGCGACTAATACTACGCAATCTGGCTTGAGGTTAGCCAAACGACATTTAATGTCGAGGAACTTCTCTGCGCCTAAATCAGCGCCGAATCCTGCTTCAGTGACTGTGTAGTCTGAGACTGCAAGAGCCATATTTGTTGCTGTGACTGAGTTACAGCCGTGAGCGATATTGGCGAAAGGTCCGCCGTGAACGAAGCATGGGGTTCCTTCAAGTGTCTGGACAAGGTTTGGCTTAAGAGCGTCTTTCAAGAGTGCTGCCATTGCTCCAACCGCATGCAAATCGCCGGCGGTGACTGGCTTATCGTCATATGTGTATGCGACGATCATTCTTGAGAGTCTTTCTTTTAAGTCGTGGATTGAGGTTGCTAAGCAGAAGATTGCCATGACCTCGCTTGCGACGGTGATGTCGAAGCCATCTTCTCTTGGGGTTCCGTTTGATTTGCCGTTTAAGCCATCGACGATGAATCTTAACTGGCGGTCATTCATATCGACGCATCTCTTCAAGACGATTTTTCTATTGTCGATATTGAGTGGGTTGCCCTGCTGAATTGAATTATCTAAGAGTGCGCATAAGAGGTTATTTGCGGCGCCGATTGCGTGGAAGTCACCGGTGAAATGAAGGTTGATATCCTCCATTGGGACGACCTGAGCATAGCCTCCTCCTGCAGCTCCGCCCTTAACGCCGAAGACCGGGCCAAGGGAAGGTTCTCTTAAAGCTGCGACAGAATTCTTTCCGATTTTGCGGAGAGCGTCTGTTAATCCGATGCTGGTTGTGGTCTTGCCCTCGCCAGCTGGAGTTGGGTTGATTGCTGTCACGAGGATGAGTTTGCCCTTCTTAGTTGCATTCTTTAAAAGAGCGGTGTCGACTTTTGCCTTGTAGCGTCCATAAGGTTCGAGGTATTCGTCAGGAATTCCAGCGACCTTAGCGATTTCGCTGATAGGTTTTTTGACGCATTTCTGCGCGATTTCGATATCTGTTAACATAGTTAATCCTCCTATTTCTTGAAGTAATCAACAGCAGCCTTAAACATCTTTAAGTCATATTCGCCATAGACGTTCTTATAAAGTCCATTGCCAATACGCTCGCTGTGGCCCATCTTGCCTAAAACGCGACCGTCAGCGGATGTGATGCCTTCAATGGCATATGTTGAGTTATTTGGGTTATAACGAATATCATCGGTTGCATTTCCGTCTAAGTCAACATACTGAGTGATGACCTGGCCGTTTTTGATGAGTTCTTTGATGAGGGACTCTTCGCCGATGAATCTACCTTCACCATGGGAGATTGCGACATTGTAGACTTCGCCCACTTTTGTATTTGCAAGCCATGGTGACTTATCGGATGTGATTCTAGTTCTAACAATCTTGGACTGGTGTCTTGCGATTGTGTTGAATGTTAAGGTTGGACAGTGTTCGTCTGTGTCCATGATTCTTCCATACGGAACTAAGCCAAGTTTAACAAGAGCCTGGAAGCCATTGCAGATGCCAAGCATCAAGCCTTCTCTCTCATCCAAGAGAGCTGTGACTTCTTTCTTGATTTCCTCGTTTCTGAAGAAACTTGTGATGAATTTTGCCGATCCATCTGGCTCATCGCCTCCAGAGAAGCCTCCTGGAATGAAGATGATTTGGGAATCCTTGATTTCATTAGCGAATTCGTGGACTGATTTGTTGATGTGCTCGGTATCGAGGTTATTGATGACGAAGATCTTAACGTCTGCCCCAGCGTCTCTCATGACTTTAGCGGAATCGAATTCGCAGTTTGTTCCTGGGAAGACAGGGATTAAGACTTTGACATGGTCATAAGACTTGTCAGCATGTGTTTTTCTCGTGCCGTGATATGTGATATTGTCAATTTTATTGACAGGGTTTGTCTCAAGTGTTGGATAGACGCCTTCTAATTTAGCCTCATATAAGTCATCGACTTCTTTGAGCGAGACCTCTTCTCCTTTATATGAGTAAGACTCTTTGTTTGTGATTTCTCCAACTAATGTGCCTTCGATCTCAAATGGTGTTTCGACCATGAATGCGCCGTAACAATAGTTGAAGATATCGTCGAGCGATAATTCATCGTTGAACTTGAAGCCATATCCATTACCCATACACGCTTTCATGACAGCTTCAGCTACACCGCCGAGAGTTGGTGTGTAACATGAATATATCTTGCCCTGTTTATTGAGCGATTCGATGGTCTTGAATAAAGCTTTCTCTGATTCGACGTTTGGAAGTCCGTTCGCGTCGTATTCTGGCTTTAAGATATAGACTTTGTTGCCAGCGACCTTGAATTCGTTTGTGATGACCTCGTTTACGCTACCATGTGTGACAGCGAATGAGACGAGGGTTGGAGGTACGTCAAGCTTTTCGAAGCTTCCAGACATGGAATCTTTTCCGCCGATTGCCGCTACACCGTAATCGAGTTGGGCCTTGTATGCGCCTAAAAGAGCGGAGAATGGCTCGCCCCAACGTCTAGGATCCTTCATTGGTTTCTTGAAGTATTCCTGGAATGAGAGGTAGACCTCTTCGAATGTAGCGCCTGATGCGATTAATTTAGCTAAAGATTCAACGACTGAGAGGTAAGCGCCCTGATATGGGTTCTTCTCCATGACGAATGGGTTATAGCCCCAAGACATATATGAGACAGCGTCTGTGTGTTTCTGCTCAACGGAGATCTTGTGGACCATTGTCTGGATTGGAGTTCTCTGGTTTTTGCCGCCAAATGGCATTGTGACTGTGCCCGCGCCGATTGTTGAGTCGAATCTCTCTGAGAGTCCGCGGTGTGAGCATGTGTTTAAGTCTCCAGCAAGGGATTTGAGATTTGAAGCAAAGTCGCCTTTGACGCACTTCTTGTAATCTTCTCCTTTTGAGCAGACGACATCGATGTGTTTTTCCGCGCCGTTTGAGTTCAAGAAATCACGTGTGATGTTAACGATGACTTTATCGTTCCATCTCATGATTAAGCGTGGGGTTTCTGTGACGTGAGCCACTACTGTTGCCTCTAAGTTCTCTGATTCTGCGAGTTTTAAGAACGCATCAACATTCTCTTTCTCGACGACCACTGCCATTCTCTCCTGAGATTCGGAGATGGCGAGTTCTGTTCCGTCTAATCCGTCATATTTTTTAGGGACTGCGTTTAAGTTGATGTCAAGTCCGTCAGCGAGTTCGCCGATAGCGACTGAAACGCCACCTGCGCCGAAGTCGTTGCATCTCTTGATCATGCGGCACGCTTCTTTGTTGCGGAATAATCTCTGAAGTTTTCTTTCTTCTGGGGCATTACCCTTCTGGACTTCTGCTCCACATGTCTCGACTGAGTGGGCATTGTGGGCCTTTGATGATCCTGTTGCGCCACCAACGCCATCACGTCCTGTTCTTCCGCCGAGTAAGATGACGATGTCACCATCTACTGGACATTCACGTCTGACGTTCTCTTCTGGGGTTGCGGCGATAACTGCGCCGATTTCCATACGCTTTGCGACGTATCCTGGATGGTAGATTTCATCTACGATACCGGTTGCTAAGCCGATCTGGTTACCATATGAGGAATATCCAGCAGCTGCCCCACGGACGAGTTTACGCTGTGGGAGTTTGCCTTCGAGCGTGTCTTTATATGAGACTGTTGGGTCTCCTGCGCCTGTGACTCTCATTGCGGCATAGACGTATGATCTGCCTGATAATGGGTCACGGATTGCGCCACCGATACATGTAGCCGCGCCACCGAATGGCTCGATCTCTGTCGGGTGGTTGTGTGTTTCATTCTTGAATAAGAGGAGCCACTTCTCCATCTTGCCTTCGACTTCGATGTCCATCTTGACGGTGCAAGCGTTGATTTCCTCTGATTCATCTAATTTTGCGAGCATGCCCCTCTTTTTGAGGACTTTGCCTGCGAGTGTGCCAATATCCATGAGGTTGATTGGCTTGGTGCGGTTGAGTTCATCTCTTCCCGCGATATATTCTTCATATGCCTTTTCGATTTCCTCATCTTCGAATTTGACGGAATCGACGGTTGTTAGGAATGTTGTGTGTCTGCAGTGATCTGACCAATATGTGTCGATCATCTTGATTTCGGTGATGGTTGGGTCACGCTGCTCGGATTTGAAATAAGCCTGGCAGAATGCGATGTCATCAAGGTCCATAGCGAGGCCGTTTTCTTTCATGAAAACTTCAAGCTCACCTCTAGTTTTATTGATGAAACCATCTAATGTTCTGACGCTTGTTGGGATATCGTAATTCGTCTTTAAGGTCTCAGGTAGCTCTAAAGATGCTTCTCTAGCCTCGACTGGGTTGATGACGAATTTCTTGATTGATGCGATTTCTGCATCGGTGAAAGTACCTTCTAAAAGGTAAACTCTAGCGGTTCTGATGATTGGTTTATCAACAACTGCCATGATTGAGATACATTCGGCAGCGGATGCGGCTCTTTGGTCGAATTGTCCTGGGAGATATTCGACTGCAAATGTGACGCCATCCACTGTTGGGAGGACGGTGTAGACATCATCAAGCTGAGGCTCTGATAAAACGTTTGCCACGGCTTTGTTAAGAACTGATTCTTCGATGTTCTCTAAATCGTAACGGACGAATAAGCGGAGTGATTTTAATGATTTGATGCCAAGGAGGTGTCTGATCTCCTTATAGAGGGCTGTTGCTTCATTCTGAAGTCCAACCTTCTTTTCAACGTAAATGCGGTTGACCATTTTATTTAGCTCCTTTCACGCGTAATGCTTTAGCGCCGATATCGTGACGATAATATTTATTATCGAAACTGACTAAATCTGATTTTTTATAGGATTCCTTGATTGCCTCTTCTAATGTGTCTGCAATGCTTGTGATGCCTAAAACACGACCGCCATTTGTCACTAAAACACCGTCTTTAGTTGCAGCGCCTGCAACGTATACGCAATCTTTGATGGATGGGTCGATGACTAATGGATAGCCTTTCTTGTAGCTTGCTGGATAACCATCGCTTGCAAGGATTAAGCAGCAGGCATTCTTGTCGCTCCACTTAACTTCAACATCTTTTAATGTTCCGTTTGTGGTAGCTTTCATGATCGTGAACAAATCGCTTTCGAGCAATGGGAGCACGACCTGAGTCTCAGGATCTCCGAATCTGCAGTTGTATTCGATGACTTTTGGACCGTTTTTGGTGATCATGAGTCCAAAATACAAGCAGCCTCTGAAGGTTCTTCCTTCTTTGTTCATCGCTTCGATTGTTGGTTTGAAGATTGTCTTCATGCAAACTTCTGCGACATCGCTTGTGTAATATGGATTTGGGGCGATTGTTCCCATACCTCCGGTATTGAGGCCTTCGTCATTATCTTTCGCACGTTTGTGGTCCATGCTTGAAATCATTGGGACAACGGTGTTTCCGTCTGTGAAAGAAAGAACAGAAACCTCTGGTCCTTCGAGGAATTCCTCGATGACGATATTATCGCCTGATTTTCCGAATTGGCGATCCTGCATCATAGAAATGATGGCATTTCTTGCCTCTTCTCTAGTAAACGCGATGATAACGCCTTTACCAAGAGCAAGACCATCAGCTTTAACGACTGTTGGAATTGGGCAGGTCTCAACATAATTTAGAGCCTTTTCCATATCGCTGAACACTTCATATTTAGCGGTTGGAATGCCGTATTTCTTCATGAGTTCCTTGGAGAACACCTTGCTTCCTTCGATAATGGCTGCATTGGCCTTTGGTCCGAAGCAAGGGATTTCTTTCTCGTTCATGGCGTCGACCATGCCGAGGACTAATGGGTCGTCTGGGGTGACAACGCAGTAGTCGATATTGTTTTTAACGGCAAAAGCAACAGCCGCATCAACGTCGGTTGCCTTGCCATCCACGAGAGTTGCATCATCTGCCATTCCTGGGTTTCCAGGGAAGGCAAAAATCTCATCGATTTCCTTTGATTTTTTGAGGGATTTGATGACAGCGTGTTCTCTGCCACCGCTTCCGATTACTAATACCTTCACGGTTCGCTCCTAATTAATGGTGGAATAATCTCATTCCTGTGAATGCCATAACCATATCGAGCTTATCGCATTCTGCGATGACTAAGTCATCACGGATGGAGCCTCCTGGCTCTGCGACATAAGAGACGCCTGATGCTCTAGCTCTCTGAATGTTGTCAGCGAATGGGAAGAATGCATCTGATCCGAGGGAAACGCCGGTGATTGTTGCTAAATACGCCTTCTGCTCTTCTCTCGTGAATGGTTCTGGGCGAGTGGCAAAGTACTTCTGCCAAACTCCATCAGCGCAGACGTCCTCTTCGTTCTGATTGATGTATCCGTCGATTGCGTTATCTCTATCAGGACGCTTGATTGTTGGGAGGAAGTCGAGGTTTAGGACCTTCTCGTGCTGGCGGAGGAACCATGTGTCAGCTTTGCTGCCTGCTAAACGTGTGCAGTGAATACGGGACTGCTGTCCTGCTCCGACACCGATTGCCTGGCCCTGATATGCATATGCAACTGAGTTGGACTGTGTGTATTTGAGAGTGATTAATGCGATTACTAAATCCTGGATAGCGGATTCTGGTAATGTCTTGTTCTTTGTGACGATGTTTGTCAAAAGCTCTGGGTTGATGGCGAAGTTGTTTCTTCCCTGCTCGAATGTGATGCCATAAACCTGTTTTGTCTCAATTGGGTTTGGGACATAGTTAGGGTCGATCTTGACGACGTTATATGTGCCTTTTCTCTTGGCTTTTAAGATTTCTAAAGCTTCTGGGGTGTAGTCTGGAGCGATGATGCCGTCTGAGACTTCACGTTTAATCATTGTTGCGGTTAATGCGTCAACCGTGTCTGAGAAAGCGACCCAGTCACCGAATGAGCACATTCTGTCTGTGCCACGCGCTCTAGCGTATGCACAGGCGACTGGAGAATCATCTAAACCTTCGATGTCATCGACGAAACACGCTTTTTTAAGCTTGTCAGATAAAGGGAGACCGATTGCAGCGCTTGTAGGTGAGACGTGCTTGAATGATGCACATGCAACAATGCCGAGAGCCTCTTTTAATTCTTTGACTAACTGATATGAGTTGAATGCGTCAAGGAAGTTGATGTAGCCTGGGCGGCCGTTGAGAACCTCGATTGGAAGTTCACTGCCGTCTTTCATGTAGATTTTTGATGGCTTCTGGTTTGGGTTGCAGCCGTACTTTAACTCGAATTCTTTCATTGTTTTGCTCCTCTTATACCTTAAGTTCTGATTTGATGTCCTCACCCTGATATGCATCAAGGATTGGGTCGACAACTTCGTTAATGAATTCAACGACCTGGGATGGTGCGCGACCAACGTACTTAGATGGGTCGAGCTCTTTCTCGATTTCCTCTTTGTTGAGGTTGAAGAGAGGATCCTTTGACAAACGGTCGATTAAATCGTTCTTTGCGCCATTCATCTTGACCTCATATGCAGCGGCCTGGGAATGGACACGGATTGCTTCATGGAGTTCCTGACGGTTTCCACCACGTTTGACGGCTTCCATCATGATGTTCTCTGTTGCCATGAATGGTAACTTTTCCATGACTCTTCTTCTGATTACGTTCTTGTAAACGACGAGATTTGAAGAGATGTTAATATAAATATTAAGGATTGCGTCCACTGCAAGGAATGCCTCTGATACAGAGATTCTCTTGTTGGCGGAGTCGTCGAGTGTTCTCTCAAACCACTGTGTGCCTGATGTGAGGCCTGGGTTGATGGAATCGACGATTACGTATCTAGCGAGGGAAGAGATTCTTTCGCTTCTCATTGGGTTACGCTTATAAGGCATTGCGGAGCTGCCGATCTGATTCTTTTCAAATGGTTCTTCCATCTCCTCGAATGACTGAAGGATTCTTAAGTCGTTGGAGAATTTATAAGCGGACTGGGCAAAGCCTGAGAGGACTGATAAGAAATATGCATCCACTTTTCTTGAGTATGTTTGGCCTGAGACAGGAACACACTTGGTGAAGCCCATGTCTTTAGCGATCAAAGCCTCGAGCTCTTTGACTTTGTTCTCATCTCCATTGAAGAGGTCCATGAATGAAGCCTGGGTTCCGGTTGTGCCTTTCTGGCCTAAGAGTTTTAAGTTGTCCATCTGATAAACGAGGTTCTCGATATCCATGACGAGTTCGTTCATCCAAAGTGTGGCACGCTTACCAACTGTAGTGAGCTGAGCACACTGCAAGTGGGTATATGCGAGACATGGCAAGTCTTTGTATTCGAGAGCGAATGCCTTGAGGTTCTTAAGAACCTGAGTTGCTTTCTTCAAGACGATTTTGCTAGCCTCTCTTAAGATGATGACATCGGTATTGTCACCAACGTAGCAGCTTGTCGCACCGAGGTGGATGATACCTGCTGCATTTGGGCACTGCTGTCCATATGCATAGACGTGAGACATGACGTCGTGTCTGACGACTTTTTCTCTTGCTTCAGCGACATCGTAGTTGACGTCGTTAACGTATTTCTCGAGTTCAGCAACCTGCTCGTCTGTGATTGCAAGGCCAAGAGCCTTCTCCGCTTTTGCAAGGGATACCCAAAGCTTTCTCCAGGTTGTGAATTTGAAGTTGTTGGAGAATACGTACTGCATCTCTTCACTCGCATATCTTGTTGAGAATGGAGAGATATAAGCGTTTCTATTTTCTTCCATGTTTGCCTCCTTATTTGTTTTTGTTGATCAAACGTGTTTCCACTGCTTTTGTTCCAAGGTTTACGTACCTAACGTAAAGGGAAATCTTGTTGTTTTCGTTTAAGCCTGTCCAAATGTCATTTGTGAATGAATCGATGTCATTTGGGATAGCGACACGCTCTGGCTCACCCTGGAATGTTGGGATTGGGTTACCATCGGTGACGTATGTATGAATGAAATGTCCAAGTCCTGGGAGAGCTGGGTAGAAGAATGAGTATCTATTGCAAGCTGTGCCCTTCTCATCTGCTGACTTGAGGATAGACATCTGATATGAGAAATCGTTGTCTTTGAATTCGAGAACGCCTGAGATACGAGGTGTGAGATTTGGGTAATCTGGTTCGAATTCTCTAGCGCGGAGGGAGCCTGTCATGCACTTTCCGGCTTTGAATCCTTCATAGATTGTGTCTGTCTGGTCGCCGTTTGTGACGATCATCTTGTTCTCGTAGTCTCTAACTGCGGCATAGATGATGAGAGATGGGTCTTCGACTTTTGATGCGTCGAATGGCTCTGTGTATAAGACGTTGTCTTTGAATGTGAAGACTCTGTTTCTTGAGTTTTCGCTTCTGCCCATGATGAAATATGCGAACACCGCGTTTTTGCCATCATTAGATTTGCCGATGATGATTCCGCGTCCGACATATGGGTTGTCTTTGATGAGCTCTTTGATGTTGTTGATGCTGTAGATGTTCATTTATTCTCTCTCCTCTAATAACTTCTTTGATACGATTTCGACTGCTCTAGGAAGGATGTTCCATTCCGCCTGTTCCATAACTCTCTTCTGGAGTATCTCAGGTGTGTCTCCTTCTTCGATGTAGACTGCCTTCTGAAGGATGATTTTTCCTCCATCTGGAATTTCGTTCACATAGTGAACCGTTGCGCCTGTTACTTTAACGCCATACGCTAAGGCGGCTTCGTGAACCTTCAGGCCATAGAATCCTTTGCCGCAGAAGCTAGGAATTAATGATGGGTGCACGTTTATGATTCTATTCGCGTATAGCCCTGTGAATTTAGAACTTAAAATGGCCAAGAATCCTGCGAGTACGATGAAATCGATGTCATGTTCTTTTAACGTCTCGATGAGCTTATCTTCGAATGCCTCTTGGCTTCCTAGCTCTTTCTTGACGATCGTTGCGTGTTCGATTCCGAAGTTCTCAGCGCGCTTGAGAGCGTAGGCATCGGCTTTGTTCGAAACGACAAGCGTGACCTTACCGCTTTTGATGATGCCGTTTTTCTCCGCGTCGAGAATCGCTTGGAGGTTCGTGCCTCCACCGGAGACTAGAACCGCGATGTTAACAGTATTCTTAGCCATAATGATTTATCTCTAACTTATAAGTTAATTTCAATCTTATCGTCTGTTGAAGACTTTTCGATGTGTCCAACGACATATGCGTCTTCGCCGTGTGCCTTTAAGATGCTGATAGCTTTTTCAACATCATCTGCCTTGACGACGATTGACATACCAACGCCCATGTTGAATGTGTTGAACATGTCTCTTGCTGGGATGTTGCCTGTCTTCTCGATGAGTTTGAAGATTGGAAGGATCTTAACGTCTTCTTTCTTGATGACGACTTTAAGTCCATCTGGGATAGAACGTGGCATGTTCTCATAGAAACCACCGCCGGTGATGTGTGAGATGCCTTTAACCTTGACCTCTTTCAAGAGAGCAAGGACTGGTTTTACATAAATCTTTGTTGGTGTTAAGAGGGTCTCTCCGAGTGACTTTCCGCCAAGTTCCTCTAATGGGGTCTTGATGTCGCAATTCTCAACATCGAATACTTTTCTGACAAGGGAGAATCCGTTTGAGTGAACGCCAGATGATGGGAGAGCGATCATGACATCCCCTGCTTCCATTGTCTTATTGTCGATGACGTCGTCTTTGTCGACGATACCGACGCTGAATCCTGCGAGGTCATATTCATCAACTGGATAGAATCCTGGCATTTCTGCTGTTTCTCCACCGACGAGTTCGCTGTTTGCCATGACGCATCCGTCACATATGCCTGAAACGATAGATGCGATCTTCTCTGGGTAGTTCTTGCCGCATGCGATGTAGTCGAGGAAGAATAATGGCTTAGCACCGCAGCAGATGACATCATTGACACACATTGCTAAGCAATCGATACCGACTGTGTCATGCTTGTCCATGAGGAATGCCATTTTAAGTTTTGTTCCAACGCCGTCAGTTCCTGAGACGAGGATTGGGTGTTTATAGCCTTCGAGGTCGAGGGTGAATAATCCACCGAAACCGCCAATATCATCAGCCTTAGCCTGAATGACTGTTCTAGCGATGTGAGCCTTCATCAATTCAACGGCTTTATATCCCGCTGTGATGTCAACACCGGCTTTTGCGTATGATTCTGATTTTGAGTTTTTCATATTTATCTCCCTAATTATTCTTTGTGATTTTATTTTCGAAACGCGATTTTCTCATATCGCTAGGAATTGATGTTGGATATTCACCGTTGAAGCAGGCTGTGCAACATTCTCCACCTGCAATATCCTTAAGATCCTCTATGGATAGGAACCCTAATGAATCAGCGCCTATGATTTTTGCAATCTCTTCAACTGAATGATGGCAGGCTATCAAATTCTCACGAGAATCGATGTCCGTTCCGTAGTAGCAAGGATTTTTGAATTCCGGGGCGGAGATTCTCATATGTATCTCCTTTGCTCCTGCATCTCTCAGAAGTTTGATTGTTTTCTTGCTTGTAGTTCCTCTTACGATTGAATCGTCGATGACCACCACTCTTTTTCCTTTAACCACCGAGGAAACAGGATTAAGTTTAAGTTTGACTTTGTCTTCTCGGTTATTTTGGCCAGGCGCGATGAATGTTCGCCCGATATATTTGTTTTTTATGTATCCAATTTCATATGGAATGCCGGATTGAATTGAATAGCCAATCGCGGCGTCTAATCCAGAATCAGGGACGCCGATAACGATATCCGCATCAACTGGATGTTGTTTAGCCAAATGTTGGCCAGCTTTCACTCTAGCCGAATGGACCGAGATGCCATCGATTACCGAATCAGGTCTAGCAAAGTAGACGAATTCGAATGCGCAGATGTGTTTCTTTTGTCTTTTGCAATGGGTTGTAATCGAATGAACGCCGTTTTCGTCAAAGAATACGATTTCGCCTGGCAATACGTCTCGAACGAACTTCGCTCCGACTGAATCAAGCGCACAAGTCTCGCTTGCCGCAATATATGTTCCGTCTTCTCTAACGCCATAGCAGAGAGGTCTAAAACCGAATGGATCTCTTGCGATTAAAAGTTTAGTCGGAGACATCACTACAAGGGAGTAGGCGCCTTTAATCGTATACATAGCGCGTTCTAGTGCCTCTTCTATCGAATTTGAGGTTATTCTCTCTCGTGTGAGTATGTAAGAAATGACTTCAGTGTCAGAGGTTGTATGGAATATTGAGCCCTGCATTTCTAGTTGAGAGCGAAGCTCAAGAGAATTTGTGATGTTTCCGTTATGGCCAAGAGCGATATGTCCATGGATATGGTTCACGACAAGTGGCTGGGCATTATTTCTATCTGTAGCGCCTGTTGTTCCGTATCTTACATGCCCTACCGCCATGTTTCCTTGGCCCAAGCGAGCCAAATGTCGTTCCGTGAATACTTCTTCGACAAGGCCTAAGTCTTTATAGGTTGAGAATAGGCCATCATCGCATACAACGATGCCGCAGGACTCTTGTCCGCGGTGTTGCAAAGCAAACAAGCCATAATATGCCGTTCTTGCTACATCCTGTTTAACGGGGGAATATATTCCGAATATTCCACATTCTTCATGCAATGATGACATTGATTTGTCCTCTTTTATTTATTGAAAGTCGCTGAGACTTCTGCGTCTTTTTCTAATGCTGCCTTAGCCTCTTTTTCTCTCAGGGTCACGAGCTTAGCGTCAAGTTCAGGTTCGCCCAATGCGATGATCTCCGCCGCTAAGAGGGCTGCGTTTTTGCCACCGTCGATTGCAACTGTAGCAACTGGGATTCCAGAAGGCATCATTACGGTTGAGAGTAGAGCGTCCATTCCATCGAGGTTTGTGCTCTTGCATGGGATTCCAATGACCGGAAGAGTTGTTCTCGCAGCGATTGCACCAGCTAAATGGGCCGCCATTCCTGCCGCTGCGATTAAGACTCCGAATCCGTTTGCCTTTGCGTTTGCTGCAAAGTTCGCGGCTTCATCTGGAGTTCTGTGAGCAGAATAGACATGAGCCTCATATGGCACTCCAAGGCTATCGAGCACTTCGAATGACTTTTTGAGGATTGGAAGGTCGCTTGCGCTTCCCATGACGATTCCAACTTTTTTCATAACGATTCCTCCGTGAAATATAAAAAGGGCGCACCGATGCAGACTTGCCTAACAAATCCGATTGTGAGCCCAGACGGTCGACTTATGTTTAATAATCGCTGATGGACCGGTTGCTCCATTGCGTCGATTCGCATTTACCGTCAGTAACAACTTCTTTTTCATCAGCAATATAAATTTAAATGATTTATATCCTCTTCACAACAAAAAGAAAGCTCCTGAAAGCACTTACTTATTTGTCAATTTTCAAACGCTAAAAAATTAGGTAAAAATGTAACATATTTTTTAAAAGATTCGATTGTGTCAATACTTTGAATATTTTACAGCATTAGTTTAAAGTTTTATCTTTGATAAAAATTATTGTTTCTTTTGTAATGAGTTTTGTCAATGCATCCTCTTTGTTTAATCTTCAAAAAAGAGGGTCACACATCTATTTAATTTTATATATGCACGAAACAAAAATTAGCGTTCTAATAAGTGAATTTCTTTCCGTTCCTCGCCGACAAATCACCGTTATTTGTCATAAAAACGCTTACAAAAAATATGAAAGCACTTTTCTATAAAATCGTTGTTCACAAATTCATATACTTTGAAAGTACAACACCTGTACATAATTTAGGAGAGATTTATGGGCGGATTTTTCGGAGTTGTAAGCAAAGAAGATTGCGTGTTCGACTTGTTTTTCGGAGTCGACTATCACTCACATTTAGGAACTAGAAGAGGCGGTATGGCTGTTGTAACACCTAACGGCATCAGCAGAGCCATCCACAATATTGAAAACTCCCCTTTCAGAACTAAATTCGAAGATGATGTTCTTGAGATGAAGGGAAATATGGGCATCGGATGCATCTCCGATTACGATCCTCAGCCACTCATAATCCGTTCACACCATGGCACATACGCTATCACGTGCGTTGGAAAGGTGAACAATGTTGAGGAAATTGAAGAGAAATTCTTAGAAAACAACTCTCATTTCCAGGAAATGTCAGGCGGCGAAATCAACATCACTGAACTTGTCGCTTCTATCATTAACCAGAAGAAGAATCTCATCGAAGGTCTCCAATACGTTCAGGAAATCATCGACGGTTCAATGACCGTTTGTTTATTAACAAGCAAGGGCATCTATATCTCCAGAGATAAATACGGAAGAACCCCTGCTGTCATCGGCAAAAAAGCCAATGGCGACTATTGCGTAACTTTTGAGTCGTTCGCATTCCTCAACTTAGGATACGAATTATATAAAGAGCTTGGACCTGGCGAAATCGCAATCATCGACAAAGATGACGGCGTGAAGACGCTCGTCGAGCCAGGAAACAAAATGAGAATCTGCGCATTCTTATGGATTTATTATGGTTATCCATCAGCATCCTATGAAGGCGTCTCAGTTGAGAAAGCTAGATGCAATTGCGGTAAATTCATTGCTCAGCGCGATAACGTTAGACCTGATTCAATCGCGGGTATACCGGATTCTGGTATCGCACATGCTGTTGGATATTCCAACTGGTCAGGCGTCCCATTCTCAAGACCATTCGTCAAATACACTCCAACTTGGCCAAGATCATTCATGCCAACAATGCAGGAAAAGAGAAACCTCATTGCTCACATGAAGCTCATCCCTATCCACGATTTAATCGAAGGAAAGAGATTGATGCTCATCGATGACTCTATCGTTAGAGGAACACAGATGAGGGAAACAACCGAATTCCTTTACGCATCAGGCGCAAAAGAAGTCCACGTCCGTTCAGCTTGCCCTCCAATCCTTTATGGATGCAAATACCTCAACTTCTCTCGTTCAACTTCCGAAATGGAGCTTATCGCAAGAAGAGCAATACTGTTCCTTGAAGGAAACGCCAAACCTGAGACTCTTAAGAGATATCACAACCCAGATTCACAGGAATACAAGAACATGATCGATTATATCTGCAGGGAACTTCACTTCACATCTCTCCAGTTCAATAGATTAGATGACTTGAAGAGCGCGTGCGAAATCGATCCTGAAAAACTCTGCACATATTGCTGGGACGGAAAAGAATAAAATAAAGCACTATATAGTGCTTTTTTTATATGCATTTTATTGCAAGAAAGCCGCCTACTAAACATATTTAGTATCTTCCGAAAAAAGACAAATTATTTAAAATAATATGTGCAATTTGAGACATATTAGCGTATCTTACTCGAGGGAAATTTTATTATGAAATATGATGTTGTAATTGTCGGTGCCGGACCTAGCGGCATTTTCACAGCGTTGGAGATGATTAAATTAGGCTCCACGAAGAAGATTTGTTTAATCGAAAAGGGGCGCTCTATCAAAACTAGAGCATGTCCAAAAGCCAAAACAGGCAAATGCATCCACTGCAACCCTTGCCAAATCACGACAGGATTCTCTGGAGCAGGTGCATTCTCAGATGGAAAGCTCTCTCTTTCCTATCAGGTTGGAGGCGCACTTCCAGAATTAATCGGCGTTGAGAAAGCACAGGAATTGATCGACTATGCCGATTCGATCTATCTAGAGTTCGGTGCAGACACTCATGTTGAAGGCGCTGAAGACTCAATCGAGAAAAAGAATATCAGAAAGCGCGCGATTGAGGCTTCACTTCAGTTGGTTGATTGCC
The DNA here is from genome assembly GCA_024408235.1 of Bacilli bacterium. Taxonomy (GTDB): domain Bacteria; phylum Bacillota_I; class Bacilli_A; order RFN20; family CAG-826; genus UBA4951. The sequence continues at coordinate 17,738 of JAKSVF010000011.1, read as the reverse complement.
CAATTAGGCATTTAGGCACAGAAAAGGCGCATGATTTATATCTCGCAATCGAGAATTATTTAATTGATCACGGTGTCGACATCATCTTCAATAAAGAATGCTATGACATAATCCTTGAACACAAGACATGCAAAGGCGTGAAGATCAGAAATATAAACGGTACCGATGAAGAGACCATTGAAGGCGATGATATAGTCATTGCCGCAGGACGTAGAGGCGCTGACTGGTTAGAGAAGATCTGCGCTAAATACGATATCGCCCATAGACCGGGACCAGTTGACATCGGCGTTCGTGTTGAATGTAGAAACGAGGTCATGGAAGAAATCAACAAGACCTTGTACGAAGGAAAGCTCGTCGGATGGCCAGCACCATTCAGGGATAAGGTCAGAACCTTCTGCCAGAACCCAGGCGGATTCGTCGCTCAAGAAAACTATGATGGAGACCTCGCTGTCGTTAACGGCCACTCCTTCAAAGAAAAGAAATCCAATAACACCAACCTCTCAATTCTTGCTTCCCACAACTTCATGGAACCATTTGACCAGCCAATTCAGTACGCACAAAAGGTCGGTCAGTTGACAAACATGCTAGGCACAGGACAAATCATCGTTCAGAGATTCGGCGACATCCTTGCCGGAAAGAGAACTTGGCAGAAAGAATTGTTACGTAGTAACATCACTCCAACATTAAAGGACGCTGTTGCTGGAGACATCACAGCGGCAATCCCTTATAGAACAATGACCGACATCATCGGATTCATCAAAGCCGTTGATCACGTCTGCCCAGGATTTGCAAGCGATGAGACATTGCTCTACGCTCCAGAAATCAAATTCTATTCAAACAAAGTCAAGATGGATGAGAATTTAACGACAAACGTTAACCACTTATTCTGTCTCGGAGACTCGTCTGGTTGGACCCGTGGACTCATGATGGCATCGGTCATGGGAGTCATCGCTGGAAGAAGATTAGCAAAATAGAAAGTGATATTTAGCCTTCATGTGTATATAATGCAAAAGTAATAAGTCGACAACGACTATTACTAGCATCATATCTTCTAAATGGAGGCTTTTTTTATGGCAACAGTAGCTATTGAAGGAATGCAATGGGGAGACGAGGGAAAAGGCAAGGTCACAGATTACTTTGCTTCTAGAGCAGAAATCGTCGTCAGATCCCAGGGTGGCAACAACGCAGGCCACTCAATTGAGCACGCAGGAAAGAGATACGCGTTAAGACTTCTCCCTTCCGGCATTCTCAATCCAAACGTCACAAACGTCTTAGCGGACGGAATGGTCATCAATCCAATCGCATTATTAGACGAAATCAAAGGAATGAAAGCTCAAGGAATCCCATGTGAGAACTTCATCATCTCAAAGAGAGCGTCAGTCCTTTTACCATATCATGTCGAATTAGACCACGTTAGAGAGGCTGCACTTGGCAAAGCCAAGATTGGCACAACAGGACGCGGAATCGGACCTTGTTACGAAGACAAAGCCCAGAGAACAGGATTAAGAATGGGCGACTTGCTCGAGCCTGAATACTTAAGGGAGAGACTTGAATCAGCACTCGCTATCAAGAACATCGAACTCGCAGCATTCGGCGGAAAGACATTCACAGTCGAAGAAATCATGGACTCATTAAAGGAGGCTATGGACTTCTTAAAGCCTTACATCGTTGACACATCGGTTTTCTTAAGAAAAGCACTCAAAGAAAACAAAAAGGTGTTATTTGAAGGTGCACAGGGTGCACTTCTCTGCACAACACACGGCACATATCCATATGTCACTTCATCTTCACCTCTAGCAACCGCAATCCCAAACAACACAGGACTTCCATTAAACGCAGTCGAAGATGTAGTTGGTATCATGAAAGCATATTCAACTAGAGTTGGCGAAGGACCATTCCCAACCGAACTCGACGGTGAAATCGCAAAGAATATCAGAGATAAAGGTCATGAATACGGCACCGTTACAAAGAGACCTAGACGTGTCGGATGGCTTGATATCCCACAGCTCAACTATGTTGCTGGAATCTCTGGCATCAAGCACGTTTGCTTAATGCTCTTAGACGTCTTAGACGTAGTCGATGACATCTACATCTGCACAAAGTACTTAATCGATGGAAAAGAGATCGATTATATCCCTTCAACCGTATCTGAACTCGCAAAGGTCACTCCAGAATACATTTCTCTCCCATCATGGAAAGAAGATATCTCACACATGACTTCTTACGACGCTCTTCCTGAAAAATGCAAAGCTTACATCGCAAAGATCGAGGAATTAACAGGACTCGAGATTTGCATGGTATCCGTTGGACCAGACAAAGACGCAACAATCATCAGAAAAGAAATGTTCTAAAGAGTTACAGCCTGGTTAAAACTAGGCTGTTTTCTTTTTGTTTGAATATGTTATCTTTTTACCTAGTCTATTAGGTATAAAGATATTTCGGTTAAATCAAGACATATATGCTTTTGGTGATGCAATTATGCCTATTAAAATGTCTTATGTATTTCAAAAATGTGGAAATATCCACTTAATAATCGTAAATACACGTAAATGTCATCTGACTCCAAAAGTTTCAGAACAAGTTTTCCACTTTTTGTTCGATATCTACCATTTTTGAAAAATTCTTGGTAAAAAATCGAAAAAAGTCCACTACTTATTAGTGAGGGCACAATAATTATGTCTTCACTTGTTCTCGTCTTTCTTAGCGTGGAGAAGGGTTGTCTTGTAATGAACCTGGTAGCCGTAGCTATCGTAGTGGTTATTACGATTCTAGTTAGATTGCAAAATAAAAGTTCCCATTAGGGGGAACCAAAAAAGCATCTTAATTATAGCAAAAGAGAATGATCGTTCAAGTCATTTGGCAACTTTCAGGGATGGGCCTGTGAGTTATAACCGTTTGACACGTCTCTCCTAGCTTAACCTCTATCCGCGGAAGAGGCCAAGATTGTAAGGTGTCGGAGTCACCTTACTACAAAAAAGAAAAAGGGATGTACGGAGGCATCCCTTTTGTCTTTTACATAGCAATTATTCCAGTTGTTCTAAGAATCATGAATACAAGGAACAGGAAATATAGGCCGAGCATTGTTCCTCCCATCCACTTAGTTACCTTACCTTTCCACAAGGCGAAGATATAAACGAGAATTGTGACGCCCGCCATAACAAGAACATCAACCAACAAGGTTCCGTTAGCGGTTAGAGGTGTAATCGTTCCAGATATGCCAAGGACAAAGATTGTGTTGAAGATATTCGAGCCAATGACATTTCCAAGTGCCAAATCGTTTTCTCCGCGTTTCGCGGCGATTGTAGATGTGACGAGTTCTGGAAGCGACGTGCCTACGGCAACAATCGTCATAGCAATCAATGTCTGAGATAAATTTGGATCCCAACCAGCCACAGTTGCTATTGAGTTTGCAATTCCCTTAGCACCAACGACAACGCAGTCACCACCAAGAGCAACGCCTAGAGCGCCAGCGATGGCTAAGATTATCAAGAGCCAAACAGGCTTTGCTTTCTTTTCTTTAACTTCTGAAAGAGTTTCTTCTTCATCCTCAGATGGCGCCTCTTCAGGATGTCTTTTGGCGTTGATGACGAGATACGCAATATAGCAAGGAATCAAACAAACAAGGATGATTGCCTCCCATCTTAAAATCGCATAGTCGCCGGTTGAGGTTCCCCAGACGAGGCCGAATAAGACAAGAATTCCTGTGATACCCAATAAAATTGGGTACTCCTTCTTAATTATGTTCTTTTTGATTATTATAGGAGTAAACACGGATGAGAATCCTAAAACGAGCAAGATGTTGCAGATATTCGATCCGACAACATTACCTACTGCGGTATTCGCATATCCACCATTTCTAAGAACGGATATCGAATCCGAAACCGATACAGCTAATTCAGGGCACGATGTTCCAATCGCGACGATTGTAAGTCCGACGACAAGCGCAGGTATTCCAAGCCTTTTGGCGAGCGCGGAAGAGTTATCGACCATTATGTCGCAGCATTTGACCAGAAGGAACACTCCTAAAGCCAGTGCCACAACGAACACTATATTAGCGAGCCACGCAGGGCAGGTATCAAATTTCAAAGCTTCAAGCAATAAATCTAACATATATATAAACCTCCAATGATTGGAGCAAAATAACAATACTTATCTTTACGCCTGCATGCAAAACAAATCTTATTAATAAATAAAGAATTAAATGGTTCCACCACACTAAATTAAAAAAATAATATGAATTGTGTTGCAACTTAATATCTATTTGTTTAATATAGTCGAGCCGAAAATTATCGCGGGGTAGAGCAGCCTGGTAGCTCACCAGGCCCATAACCTGGGTGTCGGTGGTTCAAATCCATCCTCCGCAACCAATCGGCAACAAAGCCTGAGCAATCAGGCTTTTTTTGTTGCCATTGGCGGAGAGATGGTTGAACTCCCGACGTACCCAGGTTATGCGCTTACCCATCGTATCGCTCCGAAATATAATCCATGTCGCTTGCTAGATTGGCCCAGTTAATGTCGACTTTCCACCTTTGGTGCTCATTTAATATCTCCTTTTCGCCGCTATAACGGGCGTGAGGCTTAAATTGGAGCGGGCCAACGTGAGGATTGATCATATAGGCGTACGAGCGTCTTTCTAGATGTTTAAATAGTTGTGCCTTTGAGACTATGACGCCATAGTTCACGTCTCCGTGGTAAATGTAATCCGCTTCGATGTTCGTCGATACGGTTCCCTTAAAGACATATCTTTCCACAAAAGCTTTAATGAAATCCTTGTCTTCATTAAGTTCCTCGTTCAATTCCTCGATTCGTTTTTTATACTTCAAAACCAACTCATCATAAGGTAATCGCTTATCACCAGACCCATCTAAAGTGCCATCGCCAAACTGCAACAGGAGAATCGTTTTCTGTCCTTCTTTGCTTAGACCGCATTCTCTTAGATAGAGAATAAAAGGTTTTATTTTATCTTGCCCTACAGTCTTTGCCTTTCCGTGCTTCAGAGATACGTACTTTCTAACTCCGTTCATCTCGATGAAGAAATCTGGCTTCTGGTAATTTGGAACAAGTTCGCATCTCACCTTATCCGTTTCCTTAAAAAACCCAAACATTTCTCGCAAAATATGTTTGAGGTTGTGTGAAAGCTCTCCAGCCTTTTTGCCGTCTAAAGCTTCCACGAATTCGTCTTCTTTTTTAAACCCAATGTTTTTGTGCATAAAAATTTTCCTCTCTACTAACTAATAGAGGAGTTTTTTGGATTTTTTACCAAAAATATTACAAAAACCGTATAATTAACTCAGTTTTATGCTTACAAAGTTCGATTTATATTTGCCAAAGACCAAAAGGAAGGTGAGAATCACCGTCTCCATTCCTAGGAATTATCAGAATTCGGACATCATGTATGACTCTTTATACATGCTTGATGGACAGAATATTTTCAAGAACAACGAAGCCGCTTTTGGCCGTTCTTTGCACATGGGCAAATATCTGTCTATCATGGCAACCAACTTCAATAAGAGAATATGCGGCGTCGCTATTTCAAACGCCGGAAGCGATCTTGGAAGGCTTAATGAATACATGCCATGGAAAGTAGAGAATCTCGCTTCAAAAGAATGGGAGAGTCAGGATACTAGAGTTTGCAAAGCTTTTGCCTATGATTTAGTCCACACGATCATCCCTTTCATACAGGGAAGGTTCCCAGTCAAGAAAGAAAAGGAAGCGACGTGCTTGATGGGCTCATCTCTTGGTGCGCTTTTTACCGTATATGCAACAAACGCATTTCCTGACGTATTCGGGGCGGCGGGCATTTTCTCCAATTGCCCATTCTTAGCGCCTAAGGCGTTCAATAGATTCATCCATTCCAACTTGAATAAAGATTGCAGGAATTTCATCTATGTCGGAAAGAAAGAATCAAGCGACGGCTCATACGATGAGAATATGTATTATTCTAGCGCGGTCAAGCTTCATGAATTCTTCAAAAAGAATGGAGTAAGGTCCAGATTAAGGGTGGATGTTAACGGCATTCACAACGAAGAAACATGGGAAAAGCACCTCATGTCATTCCTCTCGTTTGTCTACTTCGATGATGTCGATATTGCTCAATAATGTGCAATCTTGCCAATAAAACGTCAAATCGTGCCATTTATTGGCACTTTTTGTTTGTATGATTTATCATAAACACGACATATAGGCGGTATTTTATGAACTACAAATGGAAGCTCGATAACTATTGCGATTTTTCGACGTTCGAAATCAATAGACTCTCACCAAGAAATTACTTCATCCCTTATCCTGATAAGAAAAGTGCTGACGGAATTGGAATTAAGGAATATAGATACAAGTCTCCACTTGTCAGAATCTTAAATGGAGACTGGGATTTCAAATTCTACCCAAATCCAAATGATTTCCCAATTGAGGCTGATGTAGAAAACATCGATTGGGACACGATTGACGTGCCTTCATGCATTCAGATGAGAGGCTATGACATTCCTTTCTACACGAATGTCCACTACCAGTTCCCATGCAACCCTCCAAAGATTCCAACGAACAAGAAAGTCAAACCTTGTTTCGGAATCAATGTTTCTAACCCAACCAAAATACATCCAGAGATATATAGACCAAAAAACGTTTATAACTTCATCTCAGCATATCGTAGAAAATTCGACATCGATTCATTAGAAAAGGATTATATCCTTCGCTTCTTTGGAGTCTCTAATAACTTCGACTTATTCATCAACGGAAAATTCGTTGGCTATGGAGAAGGCTCTCATAACTCATCTGAGTTCTTAATCAATGAATACTTAGCACATGGCGAAAATGAGATCGTCTTAGTCATGCATAGATGGTGCAACGGCACTTATTTAGAAGACCAGGACATGTTTAGATGCAACGGCATCTTTAGAGATGTCGTCTTATACGAACAGGAAAAGACGAGAATCTGGGATTTTGATTTCGAAACTAGACGTATAGAAAACGGCTATTTGTTCGCTTTAGATGTTGAAACAATCAACGGAGAAGGCGCGACATTGCACGTTTCCTTAACCGGACACGGTTTCGCATTCGATAGAGTAATCGAGGCGGCAAACGGAAAGCTTGATGGCGAAATCAAAGACGTAAAAGAATGGAATGCCGAAGAACCTAATCTCTATTTATTAGAGATTGAACTCGTTAAAGACGGAAAAGTCGTCGAATACGTCAAAAAGAATGTCGGTTTTAAGACTGTTGAGATTAAAGGAGACATCTACTATTTCAACAACAAGAACGTCAAGTGGAAGGGAGTCAATCACCACGACACCGATCCAAAGAACGGATATACGATGACCCCTGAAGATATCGATAGGGATTTACGAGTGATGAAGGAATACGGAATCAACTCCATCAGAACCTCCCACTACCCACCAGATCCACTTCTCATCGAACTCGCCGATATATACGGTTTCTATGTCTGCGCTGAAAACGATTTAGAGACACATGGCGTTGGAGGCATGGCCGATTCCGGAAACGGCAAGATCACAAACAACCTCAAGTGGGCTCCACACATCTTAGATAGAATCAAGAGACTCTATAACACATTCAAGAGCAACCCTTCTATCGCTTTATGGTCACTCGGCAATGAATGCGGAGGCATGAAGTGCCATTACGAGTCGATCAAATACATAAAAGAAAGAACAGATATTCCCGTCCATTTAGAATCCGCCATCCACAAGAAAGATGTCCACGTCGATGTTACATCTATGATGTATCCATCAATCCCACTCATCCATGGAGTAGGTTCGAAGACACTAAAGAAAAATAGCCATAACAAGAAGATGATGGAAGTCCCATTCTTCATGTGCGAATACGCTCACGCAATGGGTGTCGGCCCTGGATGCTTAGAAGAATACTTTGATGAGGTCCTTGAATACGACTCCTTAATGGGTGGTTGCATTTGGGAATTCGTCGATCACGCAATCTATCATGAAGATGGTCCAATCAAATACACATACGGAGGAGACCACGGAGAATATCTCCACGATGGCAATTTCTGCTGCGATGGACTCTTCTATCCTGATAGAGCACCTTCAACCGGCGCTAGAAACATGAAATACGTCTACCGTCCGCTCAGATTCAAATATCTTGGAGAAGGAAAGATTGAAGTCTGGAACACAAATTCATTCTCATCCGCATCTAGATATGACATCTCATATAACATCGAGGTTAATGGAGTTAAAGGTAGCGATATATCTCTAGAGCTCAACACTTCAGCGTGGAGCAAAGAGGAAATATCTTTAGATATCCCTACAACTGGAGACGTATTCATTAACTTAAGATATGTCGATAAGAACGATGACAAGGTCTCATTTGAAGAACAGTTAATCATCTCTAGGGAAATGCCTAGTGTTGAAGTTACCGACAGCGATCTCGAATTAAAAGACGAGGACGGAAAGAAAGTCATTACCTATAAGGATGGCGAGCTCTCGTTCGACTTAAAGACCGGAGGAATCTCATCCTACAAATATAAAGACGTTCAGATGGTTAAAGCCCCTGCTCTCCATTCAATCGCTAGAACAAAGATGGATAATGACGCGTATGAAGCCATCTGGTGGAATATCTCGGGATTTTATAAGGCTCAGCCTAAACTCAGGTCCATCAAGGCTAGAAAGGACGGAAATACCGTGCTTATCGATGTTAAGACTTCTATCCACGGAGTGAAAATCATCGATAACTACGTAATCCACGGAGATGGATCGATTGAAGTGACGTCCACTCAGGCTAAAGGCGGAAATAAACTGCTCCCAAGATTCTCAAATATATTCGCGTTAGAGGACGATATGCAAAACGTCACCTACTTAGCTAGAAAAGAAGAATCTTACTGCGATATCGAAAACCACACAGGTATCGGAGAATTCTCTTCTCAGGTCAAGGATATGATCGAGCCTAATTTAAGACCTCAGGAAAGCGGAAATAGAACCGAGGCGAGATTTGTCGAGGTGACAAATGGCAAGACCGGCTTAAGATTCACCGCGGTTGAGTCTCCATTTGAGTTCTCAATTAAGCCGCTAAGCGATAAGGACTTAAGGGTTGCAAGCCATAGAGAAGACGTCGAGAAATGCCATGAGTCATATCTTACGATCTCGGGATTCAATATGGGTGTTGGCACCGGTATCTGTGGACCTGTTGCTCTACAAAAGTATCGTAGAACAACTAAAGAAAGCTTTACCTATAAATACATCATTCAGCCTGTTGAAAAATAGGACAGAAAACAATAAAAGGTGCGATAACACGCACCTTTTTCTTTACCTATTATTCTAGGTATAAATGTTAGTTCGAGAACTTATAATCGCCTAAGAGATGAGGCATGAAGTAATTGACTTGCTTGAACCACCATGGCCAATCATGATTGACATCGAATCCCCAGATATCAACCCAAGCTTGGATGCCTTTTTCCTTGAATATCTCTTTGAATGTCTTGATGTTGTTGATGCCATAGTGTTCGTAAGCGCCTTGACCGCAGCATAAGATGATTTTCTTCTCGTTGTACTGAGGGATGAAATAATGGTTGTTTGGCATGTTTTTGAGGAAGAACAATGGGCAGTTCTCATAGAGATAGTCATCTGAATAGCCATCAAACGTATATGTTGCATCCCAGCATCCCGATAAGGCCAAGACTCCATCAAATAAGTCCGGTCTTCTGAAGAACATGTTTGTCGCATGGTCCGCGCCAAGTGAGCAGCCGAAGGTGATCGGTCTAATGAATCCGCCACAGTCGTCATAGATTCTAGGAAGCACCTCATTGATGACACACCAGAAATACTGGTCAAGTTTCCAAGCGCGGTGATGCTTATCCCAGTATTTGCTTGAATATGAAGCCTGGTCATCGCTATCGACGACATAGACTTTGATCTGACCCGATTCAATCCATGGCGCCATTGTGTTAATCATGCCGAAATCTTCTAGATTCCAAGCGTTTCCATCTTGGCAAGGGAAAGCGAGTATCGGTTTTCCATAATGTCCATACACCCTGATTGTCATGTCCCTTTCTAGACAAGGGCTATAAAAAGTAATTGTCTTTGTTTCCATAATTCTTCCTTCCTTAGTCGTGCCTTGTATCATCTACGAACTGTTCGCAGAATCTCGCGGAGAATGATGGTTCCAACCCTTTTAGGGTTAAGTGCGAGATATCTCCATATCTAGCCACTCTCCACTGGGCGATTCCCTCTCTTCTTTCCTCGGTGTTCACAACAGTTATTCCTGATGGGGCAACAGAGAAATACTGATTGATCAAGAGGAACGGGATTCCCGTTAAATGCGAGAGGATTATTCCCATCGTGCCCAAGTGGCAATACAAGAGTACCACATTATCATTCGACTTGATGACGTTATAGTAACGCCCACATCTCTCATAACCGTTCTCTTTTAAAATATCATCGAGACCGTTACACACGGTTTCATAAGCTTTATCAAGTCCGAATTCTTTTACAAGCGGATGATCTTTTGTCCTAGACGCATCGTAGAATTCATCTTGTTCAGTGAAATAACTAGGCAAGAAATCCCAGCAATATTTGTTAAAAGGATTGCCAGGCTGAACGATATGGGTGTTGAACTCATGGAGGAAATCAGCCACTTTAATATCTTTGTTTTTGCCTTCAAGCGAAATCTTGGCGGTCAATTTGGCACGGCCATAAGGCGAAGAATAGACTTTGTCTATCCTCTTATCCTTTAAATAGTCCTTCAATGCGTTAGCCTCAACGACTCCACGAGGCGTAAGTGAGTCGTGTTCATAATCAGGATCCGCGTGTCTAATAATTACTAGTTTCATCTTATTTCCCTAAATACTTTTCGATGTCATCGAGTTTAAAATCCTCGACATTCTTTGCCAATCCTCTATGAGGCATACCCCAAGGCATAGGCTGTCCGCCGCAAGGGCAGATACGCACTTCGTCAGCCGGCTTCTCCATTGGGTAAACGACTCTTCTTCTCCTCTCTTTGTAGATTGGGAGAAGGCTGCCTCCATGAGGGATGACGAACACTTTAGACTCCTTGCCTAATATGTCTGTTGCATCTTTAAAGGCCTCATCCAAGGTGTCATATGGTTCTAAATTCATTTTTCTAACGAGTTCTCTATCTAAGCTAGAGACCAAGAAAACGCGTTTTGTTGTTAATATCTTCGCGATAGCGGCTGCCTTATGCCCGCCAAGAACAAAGTTCTTTTTTATATCTTCGATACATTGCTCAGGAGTTTTATTGAGCATCCACTCCTCAAACGTCTTGTTCCCAAGCCCGTCGCTGCATGAAGCGAGAAGAATTATAATTCCTCCGTCTTTTACGGCGGATTTTGAATTATCTAAAGCCTTCTGTGCCTGGTATAGGTTCTGATCTTTTGGGAATCCTCCTGCGGATACGACCACTATATCGGCCTTGTCATGGATTTTGACACCATACATCTTGTCGAGATAATCACATCCGACTCGGTGGGCTTCTATGTAATCGCCCGCAACGGCGTAGGCGATGTTCTTGTTTTCATCTAAAACTACATTGACTATAAAGTCTATTCCAAGCATTGAAGCCGCTTCTTCAACATCGACTCTGACTGGAGATTTGATGTTGCCTTGTCTAGCTTCGTCCATGACCATCATCGAATGGTTTTGCTGGATTGCTTTAGGGGTTGATACGCCCGGCATGATAGCCTTAGCACCGCCTGAATATCCGGCAAAATAATGATATTCAATGTTTCCTAAACAGATTACGAAATCGGCATTTGCCACGCGGGCGGTGATATCTACATCGGTTCCGTGTTTCGTCTTTCCCAAATGAACACAATCGTCAGGGTTCGAGTCAACGCATTCAACCTTGGAGTAAACTTCTTCTCCAACGAGATATCTCTTCTCTTCTTCCGTGTGTGACCTATGGCTTCCTAAAGCAAAAACAACAACAATGTCGGAATTAGGTATTTTTGCATTGTTAAGTTCATCAATTACCAAAAGTAAAATCTTGTTTGATGGAAGCGGTCTAGTGATATCGCTTGTGACGATAGCCACTTTCATTCCAGGTTTGACGAGTTCGTTTAATCTAGGTGTTCCAATAGGGTTGTCTATTGCGTTTTTAACACATTCATATTCATCTTTTGCCGTCTCGATTTTCTTGGCGTTCAAGACGCGCAAAAGCCTATCCTCAGGGACTTCGAATTCAATTGTCTCGTGATGATAGTCTAAGAGCATGGGCTATTTTCTTGTGACACCGCTCTTGATAGCGGCTTCTTTAACATATTTTGCAACCATATCATGAGCGTGCTGATCCCATGCGTATGGAAGGATATGGGTTCTTGAGAATTCGCTTGGGTCAACTGAATCCATGATGGCTCTAGTTGCCGCGAAATACATCTCTTCATTAACTTTTGTCGCCTTAGCGTCGAGAGCGCCTCTGAAGAGTCCAGGGAAGACGAGAGCGTTGTTTACCTGGTTTGGCTTCTCTGATGAGCCTGTGCCAACGATGAATGCACCCGCTTCAAGCGCCTCTTCAACACTGATTTCTGGAACTGGGTTTGCCATAGCAAATACGATTGCTTTAGGAGCCATGGATTTGACCATTTCCTGAGAGACGATCTTTGGAGCGGATACTCCAACGAACACATCTGCCCCTACCATCGCATCTTTCAAGGTGCCTCTAATGTGGTTAGGGTTGATCTGTCTAGCGAATTCTCTCTGTGGCGCGTTGAATTCATCTGTATCATCGATGATGCCTTTGATATCAACGGCATGCATTGTCTTGACGCCGAGGCTAATTAAATATTTGGCGATTGATAATCCTGCAGCGCCGACGCCGTTAACAACGACTTTGACGTCTTCAATCTTCTTGTCTGCGAGTTTAAGAGCGTTTAAGAGAGCCGCTCCAACTACTATTGCGGTTCCATGCTGATCGTCATGGAAAACCGGGATATCGAGTTCTTCTTGAAGTCTCTTTTCGATTTCAAAGCATCTAGGAGCTGAGATATCTTCGAGATTGATGCCTCCGAATGAGCCTGAGATGAGTTTGATCGTGTTGATGATTTCATCCGTATCCTTTGATTTGATGCAGATTGGGAATGCATCGACATTTCCAAAAGCCTTGAAGAGAGCGCACTTTCCTTCCATGACTGGCATGCCAGCTTCTGGTCCGATGTCGCCCAAACCTAAGATTGCGGTTCCGTCTGTGATGACCGGGACGGTGTTCCAGCGTCTAGTTAACTCGAATGACTTGCTGATGTCGTTGTGGATTGCCATACATGGCTCAGCGACTCCAGGTGTGTAGGCAAGTGATAAATCTTCTTTGGAACCGACTGGGACTCTTGCAACCGTCTCAATCTTTCCCTGCCACTCGTAGTGTTTCTTTAATGATTCGTCTCTGATGCTCATAGTGATTACCTCTCTATTTTATTGTAGATAAAACAATAGAAACTTCATACAAGAAAGGGTTTTCTTAATGAAAAAGCCCCTTTTTGGCTATTTAAGGGGCTTTTATTCTTTCCAATGCAATTGTTTAAGTTGGCCTTCTTCTTGAAGCCCAGAAAAGTCATTTTGACGATAGGCTTCATAAGCGGCGATTGCTACCGTATTGGATAGGTTCAGCGATCTAAGGCCTTCTCTCATAGGCATTCTAAGACAGTATTCTTCATGATCGACAAGAACTTGTTCAGGAATACCCTTAGTTTCTTTGCCGAACATTAGATACACATCGTTTGGGTATGGAACATTGTCATATCTATGTTTGGCTTTCTTGCTGAAATAATAGACCAGTGCGTCAGGGTGTTTAGCGTAGAAATCCTCGATGTTCTCGTAATAGAAAATATCCAGTTTATCCCAATAATCTAGTCCGGCACGTTTAAGGTGTTTGTCGTCGATGACAAACCCCAACGGCTTAATAAGATGCAGACTAGCGCCTAACGCTGCGCAGGTCCTCGCTATATTTCCCGTGTTCTGAGGGATTTCCGGCTCATGTAAAACGATGTTGATGTGAAATGGCATGGTTATATTTTACTCCATAAGTGAAAAATGGGGTTAAATAGATTAATAAATTCGTTATTATCGATTGTTTTTGTTACCTATTTATCAATGAAAACAATTCTTTAATTTGAAAATCAAACATAATTATTTGAATTTTGAATAAAATTGCCTTGCATAATGCACCCATTAGAAGAAAAATCTATTCAAATCACAAGGAGTTAATTTATGGATAAAATAACTGATTTCTTCGCAAAAATCGGTCCTGGAGGTGTCACAGGAATCGTAGTAGGCGTTATCGTCATCGTTCTTCTCATCATCGCATTGGTGAATAGAAAGAACGCTTTAGGAAGATCGATCATGAACATTCTTTGGCTCATCCTCGGAGGCCTTGAGTGGGCGGTTGCAATGTTCTTCGTCGGCATCATCTGCTGCGTCACAATCATCTTGATCCCTGTTGGCATTCAGCTCTTCAAGCTCGCTGGCTTTGTCATCTGGCCTTTTGGAAAAGACACAGCCTTCACCAAGCCATCCGGATTCAAGACTTTCCTCAACGTCTTATGGGCAATCATCTTCGGTTGGGAAATGTTCTTAGGATACGCTTTCACCGCATTGTTATTCACAATCACAATCATCGGCATCCCATTCGGAAAGATCTATTGGAGAATCGCAAAGTTCATGTTCTTGCCATTAGGCAGATCATTCGTAAAGATCAAATAAGTCTTAAGCCCATTCGAAAGAGTGGGTTTTTCTTATGCCTTTGGTGTTAGAATACTCGCATGAAAGTTTACTTCGCACCATTAGAGAGCATTACGGTATACACCTTAAGAAATTGCTTTGAGAAGCATTTTAGAGGGGCTGACCGCTACTACATCCCATTCTTGTCACCTATGGGTGAAGGAAGGCTCATCAATAAATGCGAGAGGGATATACTTCCTGAGAACAATAGATTGGATAAAGAGATAATCCCACAGATAATCTCAAATGATGTAGACTCCACTTTATCTTTAATAAAGAGATTAAAAGATATGGGCTATAAAGAGGTTAATCTCAATTTTGGCTGTCCGTCTGGAACGGTTACATCGAAAGAGAAAGGCTCAGGCATTTTAAGGAACCTTGAAAGACTTGACTCTTATCTAGATGGGGTGTGCAAAGCAAGCCCTCTACCAATATCGGTTAAGACGCGTATTGGTTGGTGGGAGCCTAGTGAATTCGATGCGATTCTTGGAGTATTCAACAAATACCCATTGAAAGAATTGATAATACACCCAAGGACAGCTAAAGAAATGTACTCCGGACCACTGCATCTTGATGTTATCGACGGATTAGACAAGAAGACGAAAATACCTGTGGTAATTAACGGGGAGATTAAGACCAAAGATGATATTGAGTATCTAAAAAACAGATTCCCGTTCATCGAAGCAGTCATGATAGGAAGAGGATTCCTTGAATGTCCTGATATGCTGATGGATGAGATAGAAGATGTAAGAAGACAAGCTATAAAAGATTATGTCCACGAATTATCTGAGACGTATATCTTAGAGCGAGGATGGAAGAACGGTTCATTCGGCGTGAAGGAAATCTGGTCATACATCCATAAGAGGTTTGAGATATCCGAGAAAGACAAGAAAGCGTTGTTCAAGGAAAAGAACCTGGATGCATTTAGGCTTATTGAAGATAAGGTTTTATCCCTGCCATTGAAAGAAATCAAATCCACTTTTAGGTAATAAAAAGACTCGTTGTATTCGGGTCTTTTTTAGTTTTGATGGTATTAGGCTTCAAAACTCGTTGGGAAAAATTCGCGAAAAGTCCGCTATTTATTAGTGGAGGGCCTTTTATGAAACAGGCTTTCTACTCCCGCCACCAGGAATGCTGGAGGGTACGCAATGTTACTTGTTGCTATAGCGGCAATGTTGATTATTGCGATACTAGTTAAAGCGCGAAAATAAAAAAGTCCCCCTGGAGGGGACAAATACGCACATAAACTATAGCATTTTGCTAAAAGCATAGCAAGATAGCTCTGAACGCATCCACTGATGGCGGAAAAAGGGGGCCGTTTCTATTGAAGACTCGGTCCTTTTTTCTTATAGATCCACTTTTTGGAACGCCTTGCCACCGAGGTAATTCGCCAATGCACTTCCTCCGATGAACAAAAGCAATCCTGCAACTAAGATTCCGATATTAACACCTAATGAAACTGGATTCGCCAGGTTGTTGATGAAATCCGCGAGGCCAGGGACAGCGATGAACACCGCAGTGATGATTCCCATATAAATCATGCAGGCGAACATGCTCACAAGCTGAGCAGCAGCATTCTTTGTGTCCGGTTTCTTGTAATACCAAGGGACATAAATAAGGTTGAACATCATAAACATTATGAGAATGAAGCCGAATAAGGCAGGATTAACTCCAAGTTCTGGATATAGATCTTCTGGAGGCATGCTAGCAGACATGAATACCTTTAGAACCGCAAATGGAATAGACCACAGAATCGATACTAGTTGGAGGAAACACATCAAGAGAACTTTGCCTTTAACAACATCTGTCTTCTTGACTGGGAGGATTGATGTGTACAAGAGGTCCCTATTCGCCAAAGCGATTGGGAATAGAGGCATAAAGCCAGCGATAACATAAATGTATGATGTCATCACAGGCCAGCTTGGGATGCAGATGCACATCGATAGCGCGACGAATATCCATGTTTGGGTCGGCACGCAGAGCTTAAGCTCTTTAGAAAGGAGATTCTTCATCTTCAACACCTCTTTCTATGAATAACATAATGTCTTCTAAACTCGCTTCAGTTACATCGTAAGAAGCAAAGTCATTCTTATATTCAGCAGGGATTGTTCCTGCGAATTTGTTTCCGTGTTCACGGTAATGGCCAATCTTATCCTTCAATGAGGATGTTAATGAGTTGACTTCGCCTTCTACCTTAAGGTAGCCACTCTTGAATTCTTCAGCGGTTGCAGCCTTTACAATCTTGCCTTTCTGGATGTAGACGATATCGTCAGCACATTTCTCGAGATCTGAAATGACATGGGTCGAGAAGATGATTGTCGTGCCTTTCATCTTGGCGATTTTCATGAAGCAATCTAGAACCTCATCTCTAGAAACAGGATCTAGTCCAGAGGTAGGTTCATCAAGAATCAATAGTTTAGCGCCGTGACTGAGGGCCACTGCTAATCCGTATTTCACCTTCATGCCGTTAGATAATTCTTTAATTCTCTTTTCTTCATCTAACTCGAAGTACTTGAGCCACTTTCTATATAAAGCCTCATCCCAATTCGAATAGAAGGACTTGGTGACGCTTGTTAGGGTCTTAACCTTCTGATTGGGATAATAATCGATGCCTCCGAATAATAATCCGATGTCATTTTTTATGTCCTGCTCATCTTTTTTAACAGACTTGCCGTCGAGGATGATTGAACCTTCATCAATTTCAATCAAGCCATAAATGGCTTTCATGGTTGTAGTTTTACCAGCGCCGTTTCTTCCAATGAATCCAATGATGCGGCCTTCATCAGCATGAAACGAGACATGGTCTAATGTGAATGAAGCGTATCTTTTTGTGACATCAATAAGTTCTAATACCGTATTACTCATTCACCACTCCTTTCTCCGCCAATTGCTCAACAAGTTCGCTCTTGAGGATGGCGATGCCTTTATTCTTATCTGCGAGCACAATCAAAGTGTCGCCGGGTTTAATATCAAACATCTTGCGAATATCCTGTGGAATAACTATTTGTCCTTTGGTGCCAACGGTTGCCGACCCAATAGCCTTATCTTTCA
>JAKSVF010000010.1 GCA_024408235.1 Bacilli bacterium | reverse complement strand
TTGCACTGTTCCGCCATCAGATTCCATTCTGAAAGTGATTTGTTCAGCGCTGATGTTTTGGGAACTGTCAATAGCGCCGCACGAAACAATAAAAAGGATTGATGCAAAAACAGAATAATTACGAGCTCTCATAAATAATATCTCCTGTCTCTAAATATAGAAAAAACAAAAGATGATGGATCTAAGATTGCATAATTTGATAATTTGAAGTCAAAATCAGTTATAAAGTTTTAGAAAAATACTGGAAGTGCGTTGTATAGCTGAGTAATAAATGAATCGTAGAAGTGGCCGGTGTCATATACTTTTATCCTAGCACTTCAATCCGGCCTCTCTATTTTTTAAAATGGATTACAAGGGACATCGACAACCCTTCAGCAAGTTTGGCAATAGTCTCTAGAGAGGAATTGCACTGCGCTCTTTCGATCTTAGATATATCAGGTTGCCCTATGCCTGTCTTCTCGGCTAGTTCAACTTGAGTAATACCTCTTTCCTTTCTGGCTTTAATTAAAGCGTTAGCCAGGATTTGTTTTGGGTCAGTAACCCCTACTTTGGATACGATTATTGAATCCTCGTATAGAGCGTCAGACGGCGCATCAATATCGTCATTCCAGTAAATTCCAGTTCCCTGAGGAAGAAGCTTACCAGACTTAAATAGATCCTCATCTTCTAAGAGCGGTCTTAATTCTGGGTAGTCATCAGTGTGATTGCCAACTGAGAATCTTTTTACAGACCCATCGGAAAAAGAGATTTCTAAAATATAATTGTGATTAAATTTAACTTGCTTGATAGGATACATATTAATCGATTGGTTCTAGTTTTTGATAGATACCTGAGTCCCACATTTCTTGAAGTTCCTTTTTGTAGCGTTTGATGAACTCTTTAACCATTTTGGTGCCATGTCTCGGGAATGACCCTCGCAAAAGGTTGCCATTTTCAATCAAGAATTCACCTTCTTCATCGCCGTAATACGCATGAATGTGGGGAGGATTGTGTTCCTTTCCACGTTGAAACACCAAGATCACGATTCCGTAAAATCGTGGAATTGTCGGGATAACCTCTTCATCCTTTCGATTTAATTATATGGATTATCTTCCATATTTCAAACTTAAATAATCTAACCTGTTTTTTGCTAATGTCTTATACCAAAATGATCTAGAAGTTCTATAAACCGATCTTGTCCGCATCTAAATGTATCGAGTAAATAACCTGGTTCTCTACAATACTCTTTTAGCCCACGATAATAAAACATCTTCATATCATCTGTTAATAATGGGGGGACAATTCCAATTGCAAGGCATTCTTTGAGAATGATTAATCTTCCCACTCTTCCATTTCCATCTTGAAAAGGGTGGATGTCTTCAAATTTTTTATGAAAAGCGATAATGTCTTCGAATGTTTTGCTGTCCAATGTGTTGTACCAGAGAAGCAATGATTTAATCTCGGCCTTAACATCTTCTGGGCTAGTTGTATCTTTGCCGCCAACTTCATTAGGCAACATTTTGTAATCGCCAACTTTAAACCATGAATATGAAGAGTCTTTTGTTCCCTGTTTTAATACAAAGTGCAGTTGTTTAATAAATGACTCTGTAAGTTTTCCTTTAGAGTTATCAATAACAAGGTCAATACATCTAAAATGATTTGTGGTCTCAATAATGTCATCGATGTTGATGGGGTTATCACTGACACCTATAGTTCTAGTTTCGAAAATGAAACGAGTTTGCTCATGAGTCAGTTTACTTCCCTCGATATGATTGGAATTATATGTCATATCGATTTGGAGTCGGTGATATATCCCTCCACTTAACTTAGATTCTTTTTCTCTTCTTAAAGCCTGTATTAAAGTCGGCTTAGTCTTTACATGCCTAATTTGCCTTGCTGGCTTCTTTGAGTCTTCTGGTATCATCCATGTTTTTCCTTTCAAGATTGCGCCTACCACTCTCCCTTTAGAGCAATAGTCTCTGACCGATCTTTCTGAAATACCCCAGATTTTCGCTATAGTTTCAACCGTTAAATACCCCATGGCTTTATTATATCGGCAATTTTAAAAATATGGAAATTATATTGGTTTATGTTCTTATCTTGCCGATATAGACAATGATAAGATGAGCCACTTCCTCATGGTTTGGTAGAAAAAACATGAAAAAATGCGAGCAAACAATATCTAAAATCCTTATATCAAAAAAAGAAAAAGGATAGCAGTCGCTACCCTTATATCTTTATTGTTATTATCCGAGGTATCCAATGTGGATGGTATTGTTGACTTTGATTAAGCCGACGACTTCATCCATAAATGGAGCGAGTGTTGCCATACGGTTTGATGGAACAACGATTGATAACTGGATGTTTAAGTCCTTGTAGAAGTTCATGAGTGCATTGATACGGCTCTCATCCATGTTGTTGAACGCTTCGTCGAACATGACTGGGCAAGCGGAAACACCATTGGACTTGGACATGAGTTGGTCGAAACATGCAGCGACTACTACGTAGAATGGAGTCTGACCTTCACCGCCAGATACGCCTCTATTTGTCTTAGAGAATAACTGGACGTTGTTGTTTCTATCAGTGATCTTGATGTCGTACTTCATGTAGTTACGGTAATCAAGGTACTTATCGAGTTTCTTTTCTGAGGCTGAGCCGTCCATTTCATCGACGATTCTATCGAAGAGTTTACGCATGATAGCGAGTTCTCTTTCATCAAGAACTTCTGTGAAGAGGTCTTTTGCCTCCATGTCTTTGCCGGAGGTGATGATTCTATAGTAATCCTTCATCTCGTCATCATCTGAAGCTCCGCATGTGAACTCATAGACTTCGTCTTCGTATCCGAATGGGTGAGCCTTAAGAGTCTTGTTGATGCTCTTAATGACTTCCTTGGCCTCATCGATTCTACCGTGAAGTTTGGAGATGAAGTCAGCTTCAAAGCCTTCTTTGCATCTCTGGAATGCGAGTTCCGCTTTCTCTTTATACTCAACAAGGTCTCTGTTCTTGATCTTGTAGTATTCGATGATGAAGTCGTTGATGTTCTCGATTGTTGGGGAGAACGAGAGCGAGTACTTGTTGACGTATTCTCTCATGCCTTTCTCTACTTCGATACGGACGTTGTTGTTGAAGCTTGATGCCTTCTTGAAATCATTCAAGATAGCGTCGATATCGTATCCGTTCTTGTTCTGATATCTCTTCGTGAATTCCTCGAAGTCAACCTCATCAAACGGTTTTGTGATGGTCTTATATGCAACTTCGTGATTGTCTTTTGCCTGAAGGGCGTAGTCTCTATGAGTTGCTTTAGAGCCTTTCTCCATGACGAGTTTCTTGTTCTCGTCTTTCTTAGCGTGGAGAAGGGTGTTTACTTCCTGAATCTGTTTTGAGACCGACTTGATCTGATCCTGGAGAGCGAATAAGTCCTGCTCCTTTTCAGCAAGGGCAATATCGTCTTCGAGGTCGAGGATGTCTTTTGCGATTCTACCACTTCTTTCCCAAACGTTATCGTACTCTAAGAGTTTTGCGACGTGAGATGTTCCTAAGAACTGGTTGGAACGTCTGACGTTGTCAATCTGCTCTTCCATCTCGTCTTTGAAGCTTGTGAGGTATGCGATCTGGTCAGCGAGGATTTCTCTTCTTGCCGAGAAGGAATCGTTACCTAAATATGGGAACTTGTAGACTTCTGGGTTGATATTTCTGACTGTTCTATTTCTATAGACCATGCATGTCTTTGTGATAGCGAGGTCATAGTTCTTTAAATCGCGGATGTCTTCTGCGCAGTGGACGCGTCCGAGAATCATCCATGCCGCATATGCTGCGTATGGGTTCGTGACATCGATTTTGGAATAGAGCGTTCCTTCCTCTGCTTCTGGGATCTCATTCTTAGAATGGATAATACCGATGCCATAGATCTTCTGTTCCAGTTTGATGTCTTCGTAGATTTCAGCTGCATCATCGAAGTACTTAGGATCGACAACTAAGTCGAATCTCTGTGTGTTGAGATAACCTTCGATTGCGTTTGTCCATCTGATGTCGTTGATATCGAGGTATTCGCATAAAGGTTTGACTTCGATTTCCTTGCCATATTTGTCTCTAAGTCCGTTTCTTACCGCGGAAAGGAGGCGAATTACCTGTGGAGAATATGTGTTCTGTCCTCTATCAAGAGTTGCGAGTTCTGTCTTCTTAGCGTTGATCTCTCTTCTCTTTTCTTCAAGGAGGTTCTGTTTCTGAGCGATGACCTGGTTGTTGTTCTCTTTATATCTTTCGATTTCCTGCTGATATGCACGGAGATGATCTTTATATAAAGCGTAATTTCCTCTTTCAATATCAGCCTGGAAGTTATACTTCATGCCATACTGAGCGATGATCTGGTTTTCCCTTTCGATGAAGAGGTTGATGTTAGAGATGACATCATGTGCTTTTGTCTCTTCTCTGATGAGATATTCAAGTCTCTCTTTCTTGTCCTTTAAGGCGTTATATGTTTCGTCGTCTTCAAGGGCTTTTTTCTGGGCCTGTAAATATCTTAATTTCTCATCTGCAGATGCGACTTCCGAATCTGATGATGCGATCTTGTCATCGATCTTGGAGATTTCGAGGTCTAGTTTAGCAATATCCTTCTCGGCTTTCTTGACCTCAACCATTTCGTTGAGAGCACGGTAATATGAGATTGAGTTGATGTTGTTCTGGTACTTCTCGCCTTTTGGAACAAATGTTTCGAGGAGAGCGGCCTTTTCTTCTTCTTTTAAGAGTTCGTTGTTGATTTCACGGTACTGACGGATTTCATCCATAAGTGTTGTGATTTCAATGTTGTTCTCTTTGAGAAGGAAGTCATTGACGAATGATGAGACTTCATAGATTGGTCTGAACGCCATAGCTTTTCTGAGGAGTTCTGAATATCTGTCGCCTGATTCAAGCTTTAAGACGTCGGATGAGATCATCTTCTTTCTTCTATAGATTGAATCTTCAAGTCTTGCCCAATCGTATTCTTTTGATTTGAAGTAAACTTCAAGAGCCTTGAAGTCTCTGATGTTTGTGCCTTCTAATAAATCGTCATCGGTGATTGAGTGATTCTGGATTGTATAGAACTTCACTCTAGGCTTGCCGAAGTCGACGATTTCAATAACGCAGCCGAGAACGTTGTTCTTGCCTGTGACACCATCGTTAAATTCGAGTGCGAGGTGGGAGATGATGTCATTATCGTTTCTTAAGAATTCCTTGCCTTCTCCTTCGTTACCAACACGTCCGCGGACGTATGTTGTGACACTACGTCTAGCCTCTGCGTTTGCAGCGTTGTTGAAGCATGATTCATCGCCGCCTGATAAAACATAGTAAACAGCGTCCATTAAGGTTGATTTACCACAGCCGTTTTCGCCCGTGATGAGGAAGTTTCCGTTTACGTTGATGGTCTCGTTTCTAAAGAGATGCCAGTTAACGAGCTTAATCTTCGTCAGTTTCATCGTCGTTCTCCTTTAATGTGTATGATTCAATTCTTGCGTTAAGGGCCGTAATGTCGTCTGTGGTGACAATTAATGCAACTGTAGGATAGATTTCAATGATGTTGCTGATTTCGCCCTGTGTGACGTCAAAATTGATGAGTTTGTTTCTCTTCAATGTCTTGAGTGCATCGATAAGTTCGGTTTTGACAAGCTTATCTTTCATGATGCCTGTATTCTGGAGTTCAGAGATGACATCGTATGAGTCAACAGAGATGTTTGTGTTAGCGTCGATCGCTTTGGACTTCTTGTAATACTCAAGTCTTAAGATGAGTAATAAAACTGTCTCAAGCTTTTTAAGCTTCACTCTATTTCTCTCGGTTTCACTGTATAGATAGAAGATCTTCTGAGTGTCTTTGTGCATGAGTTCAAAGCCCGCCATGAGGAGGAAGTCCTGAATGGCTTCTTTGTTCTCTAGGATTGCATAGTAGTCGTTGCGGTCATCAGCAATCTGACCATAGATGAAATTCTCGGTTAAAAGCTTGCTGATCAAACGCGCGAATATGTTTTTCTTTGTTTCGTTGAGAGTCATGTAGATTGCGGAGAATCTTTCACATGCTGCAGTTTTGGTAATGTTTGCCATTATTTCTTCCTTTCTGCGATGAAGTTAGACATCTTTATTGGTCTAGTACCGCTGTCCCAGGTGAATACATCACCGGTGAATTCAATCTTATAAGCGACGGTTCTTGATTGGCTGTATAAACAGGCTAAGAACATTTTCACAAGGTCGTCGAATGCCTTGATGTTCATATCCTTTGCTTCCATCTTGTCTCTAGTTCCCAACTGATTGAGGATGTAAGCACTGATGGAACGGTGTGAGAATGAAGCTTCGTTTTTGAGTCTGGATCTTGCTTCCTTGAGCACTTCTTCATCAACGACGATGTTTGAAGTGTCATCGATGATTGAGGCAGGTTTTCTAGCCCTTGCTCTCTGGTTGTACAAGGAATTCTCTGTAAGTCTTCCTAACTCAAAGATGTCAAACGCTCCATATCCATCCACCGCATCTCCACCGCTGTTTGCAATGTTGCGCAACGTTGAGACGATTGAGCCTTCGATATCCACTTCTTCGTTGAGCAAGAAACGGATTCTTGAGTTAGCCGCTTCTGCGTAAGCTGTATTTCTCTTATACAAGAGTTCGATGTTGTCTTCGATGTATTTGAACTGTTCATCGATGTAGAGAAGTCTAGAGACAAAGAATTCTTTAGCCTCAGCAATGTTAGATGGGGTCTTTGCACCATCTCTCTTCTTTTCGATGTAATCATCAATCATCTTGTTGAGGTTATCCTCTAACATGAGGTTATCAATCTTGTTGATGATGTAGTTCTGGTATTTTGCAGGGTTATCTTTGATACGGAGGTTGTTGAACGCTTTCAAAATAACCTTATCCTGATATTCGATAAGGAACTGGTCGAGAATCTCTTTCGGTGAGAGGTTAGGATTGTTCACCAACTTCTGGAGATATTTCTTTATAGAAACGTTAAGACCTCTTAATCTTGCAGTGAGATCTCTTGAGTGGGAGTACATTGACTCAACCATTTCAAGAGCGTGGTCGTACTTGAAGTTATATAAAGAGTTGTAGATGTTATACACGTAGCTTGTGTATTCGCTAGGCGAAGAATCTTCATCAACAACATCCTGCATTGCCTTCAAGAGTGCAATGGCAGCAGAGTCCATCTGATACGTGACCTTTAAGGTACGTGTGTCGTTCTCATCTACGAGCCAACCGCAGTTGACGAAATAACGGAGCTTGTTGGATGCGATTCTTCTATAATCCTTGCCCTCGTCTTCGTCGGTATCATCATCATAGAAATCGATTGGGCAATTGGAGATGTAGTCTATGATCCAATCGAGAACGTTCTCTCGTGGCCATTGACCGAGTTCTCCACCCATCTGCTCATTGATGATGGCGAGAAGTCTGTAGTTTAGAACTTTGTTTTTGTTCGACAATGGATGGAAAAACTTGTCGGACACTAATTCAAAAAAGTTACCAATCATGATTCAAATTATAGATTATTATATAAATAATAAAAGTGAATAGTTTTTGCCTAAAATTCTAGGTAAAAATATAGTGCGATGATATCTAATATCATATTTCAAAAGTTATTAAAATTTCTTTTTATGAACGCTTTGCTACCTTTTGAAATGACCTTATTCATCATATAATTTCCGCATGGGTAATAGGTTTTACGCAGCGATAGATTTAAAGTCTTTCTATGCCTCTGTTGAGTGTTTCGAGAGAGGCTTAGATCCTTTAACTACGAACTTAGTCGTTGCAGATGAAGAAAGAACTGATAAGACGATATGTTTAGCGGTTTCCCCTTCACTCAAACAATATGGTTTGCCTGGTAGATGCCGTCTATTTGAGGCTAAGCAAAGAATCAAAGAGGTCAACCAGGAACGCCTTTTGAGAGCGCCGGATCACAAATTCACTGGGAAATCATCAAACGATATTGAACTCAAAAGTAACCCTAACCTCGAATTGGATTTTGTTATAGCGTGCCCACAGATGGCAAAATACATTGAAATCAGTTCTAAGATATATTCAGTGTATCTCCAATACGTCTCACCAGATGACATTCACGTTTACTCAATCGATGAGGTCTTTATTGACTTAACCCCTTACCTCAAGACATATAAAATCACACCTCATGAATTGACGATGAAAATGATTAGGTCCGTTCTCAATGAAACGGGCATAACCGCAACAGGTGGAATAGGCACAAACATGTATCTCGCAAAGGTCGCTATGGACATTGTTGCAAAACATATTCCTGCCGATAAAGACGGCGTTAGAATCGCTGAGCTAGATGAGATGAAATACAGGCAACTTCTTTGGGATCATAAACCTTTAACGTCGTTCTGGAGAATAGGACGCGGTTTAGAAAAAAGGCTCAACGATAACGGCATGTACACAATGGGTGATGTCGCAAGGCGCTCATTAGAAAACGAAGATTCTTTATACAAGATATTCGGAATTAACGCAGAACTAATTATCGATCACGCTTGGGGCTGGGAACCGGTTGGAATCAAGGATATTAAAGGCTATAAAACTTCAAATAAATCATTTGGAGAAGGACAAGTTTTGCCATGCCCATATAAATTTGCAAAAGCAAGACTGGTCTTTAGAGAAATGGTTGAAGGACTAGTTTTACAATTAGTAGAAAAACAGTTGGTTTATAATCAATTGATTATATCGGTCGCATATGACAAAGAATCACTTGTTAATAACTCGTCTTATTCAGGACCGTTACAATATGATAGATATGGTAAGATTGTTCCAAAGGGGTCAAGGGGTTCCGTTTCCTTTGGACACCACATCTCCTCCACTAAACTCACGATTGAAGGCGCACTAAAAGAATTTGATAGAGTTGTTGACCCATCTTTAACGATTAGGGGCATCAACATTGCGTTCATGAACGTCATTGGAGAAACTGAGGTTCAGGATGAGAATTTTGAGCAGATGGATTTATTCTCTAATTACGATGAAGTCCAAGAAAAGAATGAGGTTCTTGATGCTGAGCTAAGAGAAGAAAAAGATTTGCAGCAGGCACTTATCGCCATTCAAAAACGTTATGGAAAGAACGCTGTTTTAAAGGGGTCTGATTTGAGCGAGGGAGCAAGAAGGATTGAACGTAACAACCAGATTGGAGGACATCGTAAATGACACATCAATATGACGATATCATTGACAAAGTTCACCATCAGTCAAAATCAAGGAAACACATGTCTCTAAATGACAGAGCCGCACAGTTCCTTCCATTCGCTGCGTTAACAGGATACGACGCCGCAATAATCGAAACAGCAAGACTCACTTCAGAAAAGAAAACGCTCGGTCCCGAAGATAAAGTCGAACTGAACAAGAGACTATCTGCCATCAAAGCGACGTTGAAATCCAAACCAACGTTCCTAATTACCTATTTCGAGAAGGACGAAAAGAAAGATGGTGGCTCCTATAAAACGGTTGAAACAACAATCCAATCAGTGGATGAAGTAAATAAGGTTCTCATCCTTCCGAATAGAGATACCATTAACATCGGTGACTTATATCACATAGATGGAGAGATTTTTGACACAGAAATATAAAACGCACCTTACGATGCGTTTTTCTTCTGCTTGAGGTAGATGATGGATTCCTCAACTCCAGTCTGTAGATAAGGACACTGACCAGCTACCTGAATGTCATAATAAATGTTACCGTCCGCCTTTTTGTAGATTCTATAAACAAAGCCGAAAACACGGTCATCACGATAAGGGAAACCAACCATATCACCTATTTCGAATTTTGATGCAATAGGTTCCTTTTTCTTTTTTCTCCAAAAACACATGTTCATATTATATATGCCTCCAGGCTTTGCAGTTAATCGATAAGTGTTTACTTATTTAAAAACTTGTTATAGAGTGTACAGGTATTTGGAGGTCTGATTTATGTCTAAATCAAAGAATCTAATAGTATTATCCGCAGCCATGTTACTGATGGCTTGCACGCCAAAACCAACTCCAGCTCCAACATCCTCTTCAACTACAGAGGTAAGCAAGAGCGAGAAGAGTGAAGAACAGTTAATAAGTTCAGCTATCACATCAAATAAAACCGATGAGTCTATCACTTCATCAGTCGAGCCAGTAATAGATGGCGTCACTTTCGATAAGTTTGTAAAAGTTATTACCGATGCAGCTTATATTGAGGCAAAGCTTTCAACAGGCGGAACATATAAGTCAGTCGACACCGCAGGAAGCATCAGCGACACAGTTGAATACACACTTGATGTATATGATGATTTTTCTTCATACGCAACAGGCACAGTCAAAGAGACAAGAACCGATGGTTCAAAGATAAACGAAGATTCTTTCATCGAGAGAAAGGCAATCAAGGCATCTCAATTTAGAGATCTCGGCGTTGTGTATGATTACACGATGCTTTATTCAATCAAAGACTATAAAAACGACTCGTTTGTCAAAAACGCGTATAAGGATTCTGTATCAAGACAGATTATTGATGATGATGCTAGCCAGGATGGCGTCATCAACACCACAGTTGCTAAATGGGAATTAACCCTCCAAGCAACCAATTCTGTCATCGCGTTCTTTGATCAGTATTTCTACTCAAATATGTATGTTGATCAGCTTGGCATCAACAGTGTTCATGAGGATGTTACCGAAGAAAACACCATATACACCATCTCTGCTGAATATAAAGTCGATGGTGATTTAAACGATGTTATTACTTATCATAACGAACTTGAAGTTACTATGGACAAGAACAAGTCCAGAGTCCTTTCTTACAAGACAAATACTTACTCCGATGATGTGTCGAAAATAAACTCAGCAGATCACTATTACTCCGGAACGAGAACCGAAGTAAATATCGAGTACGGAGAGAAGGATAGCGCACCAGTTAATGTGCCAAACGTTGAAAATTATTTTATTCACTCAATTGACAGTGTTAATGTCCTGGTCGACGGAAATAGAGAAGTTGTTAACGATTTGATGCAAATTTCTCCAAGTCACACTTTCCTATTTATATCACCAAAAGCATACAGCCCTGCATCCGTTTTAAATGTTAATGAACAGATGATTTCGCCGTTCTCCTCTTCAGACGAGAGCATTGTCAAAATCTCTGGCGTGAATTCTTCTAATCCACATTTTGAAATCGTTGGAACAGGCACTGTAACACTCACATTTTCTTATTTAGGAAGAGATGAAAAAGGCGTTTGGTGCGAAAATTTAGGCACTGTGGATGTGAGAATTTCCGATACAGTTCTTCCTGATGATGTTTATGTACAAAAATGGAAAGGCGGAGAACTATTTAAAGAAGATAAGTATGAGGTTGGAACCGAATATAAGTATGTTGTTAGTTTCTCCTCTACCGATGAATTTGGACACTCCTTCTCTTCAAAAGTCAGTCAAGAATATACTGTCGAATCAAGCGATAATGACGCTTTACCTATAACAAAAGACGACCGTAATAATGTCTACTTCACGCCTAAGAAGGAGGGAACGTACAAGATTACGATAACATCTACGGAGAACCCAGAAGTCCAAATTGTTGAGACAATTGAAGTTGTTGATAACACCAAAATCGATTATGCAGCAGTTTTGACATCTCATTCATGGACATATGTCGACAAGAACAGCAAACAATATACTAACGTGCTTAGATTTGAGAAGGATGGAACCGGCAGCCTGACACAGACCGTTGTTGGTACGGTCGATCCATACGTCGACACTTTCAATTGGTCATTAGAAGGAAATAACCTTACTTTATCCAATTGGTCATACATTCCTAAAACCTCTGATTTAGGCTATTTCTACAACGCAGTTATAAGCGCAGACCTCATGCATCTCGAATGTACAATGAGATTCGATAACATTCCTTGGACGTATACCGCAAATGAATAAATTAGTCTTGAAAACAGTTTTTGTGCTCTTATGCCTTTCTTCATGCACTGGCAAACCAGAAGAATCTCAAAAATCTATTAACCAGGCGGAAAGTTCTATACTCCAGACGGGAAACGAAACTATTGACGCATTTATTTGTCAGCTTTCCGATCTCAAAGATCATCCAAACAAGGCGTCAGTTAAATCGACTACCGAATACAATTACATGATAGGAGATTCTGATGGAGAGTATTTTACGCTGTCTGGAACCGATGTTTTTGATATCGAAAGGTTCACCGTTGACAAGAGAGACGGGATAACCGTCCGAGAAGGCACTTATACTTTAGAAGATGACTCATCCCGATATGTTGCACAAGTGTATCATGATGAAGAATATTTCTACCTTCTCACTGACTACAAATCAAAGATGGATCGAGACACAAAGAAAACAATGCCTTATCTAAAGGATGCAATTGAAGATAATCTTTCGATTAATTTTTCTTATAAAGAGATACAAAATCTTGCCTATTTAACAAAATTTGATAATGAGGATTCAATTTTAGGGGAATACAATTTGCCCGACTCAATACCCAATGACGGTGAGGTATCCTACAAGTATTCCTTAACAATTTATGAACAAGGCTACCTTAACCAAAAGATTTCACACGAAGTTAAGTTCACAATCGAAAACGGAACGATAGTTTCTTCAACTCAAACCGTCGAAAACGACTTGTTCGGCGGGACAAGACAAAAAATCAATTATTCCTTGAACGTCACAGAAATTACCTATACTCAAGGCGATTATCAGGAATTTGACGGAAAGCTATTCGATCCTGATAATTTTATTGAGATTGAGTAACAACAAAGAACGATGGTCGAATAGACCATTTTCTTTTGTGCCACAAACAAGCGATTTAAGACCATTCTCATTTCTTAATGATTATTTATTAAAAATATATAAGAAAAAGCCCTAGCCGAAGCTAGAGCTAAATCTAAAAACGTGATTAGTTAGTAGCGCTTAAAGTGCCATCCCATTGATTGTAATCGTCATCTTCAGAATGGACTGAGAATGAATCATTGGAGTTATATGTTAAATCGTATGAGATAGGACCGACTGCGAATAAGACGTGGCCAGTTGGGCTCACGGTGTACTCAACAGTTACGCCATTCCATGTGACGTGTAAGCCGTCATCATCGAATTCACATGTTGCGTTGTTTAATCCGACCTTACCGCCGTAAGTATAACCAACGTAAGCACCCGTGCTTGGGGTTGGCGTATCTTCTGATGAACCAGAGGTCTGGCGAACGAATGTGCCTTCAGCGTATTGAGTTGCATATTCACCTTGATCAAGGAAATAACCATCGACAATCCGGTCATTTACAGCATCATAGGTGAATTCGGAGCCATTGTAATATGCTGAATTGACTGTGAACAAACCCGTTGCATTAGGTCCTTCAAAACCGATCAACACACCGTTGATGGAACCTGTGACACCATCATTATTGATGACTAAGACGTCACCGTCTTCGTTAACAAACGTTCCGGCATACGCAGGAGCATCAGGATCTGGATCCTGAGGTTGTTCTGGTTCTGGATCAGTTGCAGGCGGATTTAATAAGCTGATTGCTTCTAAATGATAATCAAGGTATGTTGCACTAGAAACGCCAGATGATGTCTTGGTAATACACTTCATATCGAAGTAGTAGGTTCCAACTTCTGTTACATTAAACTCAATATAGAAGTCATATTTGTAGACGGTGAATCCAGGGTGTTTAAGACTGTCATCATCGTTATATGTACCGGTAATGGAGCTAGTAGCATCATCTTTATAGATACCATTAATTTTTGTATCAACTGTAGAATCGTTCGCAGAATAGAATCTGTATGTTCCAAGTTCTGCCTCCGTGAACGTCTTCTTGTACCAAACTTTGGTTGTATCTTTTGATGGAAGATCGGCGAGCATAGCCTGTTTGCCAGTTGAGTCGAATTCCCAATCATAAGCTTTTGCTCTTGTTGTTCCGTCTGGCTTAATTGCGCCATGGTGGCAACCAAATGTTGCAGTTCCAACTCCGTGGAAGACAACATAATATGTCTTTCCACTTTCAAGTGCTGCATAGCGTTCGCTCTGTCCCGCTGCAACATTAACAAGTGAAGCGCCTGTTGAATCAACAACATCGTATGAAGTGACGTCTTCGCCTTCGCCTAATGAGAAGTAGTATCCTGCAGTCTCTGAAGCGACGAACTTGTGATATTCGTTTGCAAGAGTAGTCGTGATGTTGGTGGATAATGGATCTGTATCTGTCAAATCTTCAAGAGCATTCGACATTTCAGAACCAGGGAGGACCTGCCACATAGATGCTGTGATGGTCTTCGAACCAGGCCAGTTCGTCTCTTTCCATCCAATCTTAACGGTGTATTCTCCGGCCTCAAGGTTCTCGTCAAGAACGATTGACTTGACATATGAATTGCCTGTATTTCCCTCTTTGACAAGAGTTCCGTCTGCTTTGTAGATAAACGCTTTCAAGCAGTTGTATCCGTGGTCAGGGATTGAAATGCTGAGCTTATATTCGCCATCGGTTGCAACTGTGACTTTATAGTAATTGTATGTTCCAGCACCGATAGCAGATGTAATTTCTATTGGCGTGCCATCCGCTTTTAATACTCCCGAAACAGGTTTGCTATCCGTTGAACCAGCTGGAGGTTCAGCAAGTCTGAATCCAACTTTCTTTGTGTCGACGTGGTTGTTATTAACGCCATTAACTGTTGTAATAACATAATATGTTTTACCAGTTGTCACTTTAATATTTGCGGCACCGGACATCGATCCTGTTCCATATGAATAAGCTAACTTATTAGAATCATACTTGAATGATCCATCTTCATCGGCTTCTTTAACATATACTCCAGCCCATGTGCTGCCTTCTGAAGTTGCCGTGAAGAAGTATTCAGCATCTTTTGTAGCTGTGAACTTATAGAATCTCTGTTCCTGATCCCAATCGCCAAGTACGTAACTAACATCGACATCACCTGTTTCCGGATTGATTACCGTTGCAGTTTCTGGAGTATCGTTTGTGAACGAAGCTTTGCCAAACTTAACATCAAATGTTCCATATGCCGCTTCGGTTGGATATGAGGTTGAATAATAAACATACATCTGGAAGTAATATGTTTCTCCAGCTTCGAAATCGATAAATACTCTTCCGTATGTTGAGGCGCATTTACCGGCAACCTTAGCATATGTAGAGACAGAGCTACTTGGGGTTGAATATGAAACTTCAGTTCCATCTTCGTTAAATACACGAATCTTTGATTGTGCAGAAACGGCATGTGTGCCAGCGCCATTGGATCCAGTGTATTGGACATTTGACTGATCAATATAGTAACGTCCGGCTTCTTCAGCTGTGAACTTGGCCCAGACAGATTCCATACCAGCTTCACATCCGTGTGTGCCAGTGTATCCTTCTGTTAATACGACAGCCTTTTCTTTTGTTGAGCCAGCTGGGAATTCGCCCCAGTGAGCATATGCAACAATTGGAGCAGAAACAGCTTCAAGATTCACGAGAGAGCCGCCTTCAGCAGCATCAAACCAGCCAAGGAACTTCTGCCCATCTTTTCTAGGAGTGACTGCAGGAGCGTTCTTTCCCGATTTGATGTTAACAACATATGGATCGGTTGAACCATTGATGTTACCGCCTTCTAAGTTGTAAGTAACAGCGTATGTTACAGTGTCGGAACAAATGACGTTGTCGATATTTAAACCTGTGACATTTGCGGTTCCCATTAAAGTTTCCCACTGAGCCTCAGTACCTTCGTAGACAACTTTTTCAACTCCGCCTTTGAAAATTACAACATTTGGAATTGACTCGACAGCTGCGGACACATAAACGGTATCAATTTTATTTCCGATACAGCCGTTTGATGTGACAGTCTTAAGATTCTTAGCATTATAGTAAACTGTCTTAAATGTTGCCAAGCCGCTTGCCCATCCAAAAGCATAGTCCTGGATTTCTGTTAAATCCCTCGGGAATTCAACTTCCTCAAGTGCAGTTCCAGTAAAACAATATTTATCAAATGCCGTAATTGTAGCAGGCATGTTGACTTTCTTTAATTTTGACCAGTTTTCAAATGCACCGTTTGTATCTGAAACTGTGCCGTTAGCGAGCGCTGTGACTTTTCCAGGATCCTTAGCCTGAACACCATCGACAGTGTAGTAATCTTCTGGAATAGTAACTTCTTCTGTTGTCGAGTCCGAACCGGTCTTGCCTGCGAAGTATTTTGCATCGCTTGTTTCTGTGGCTTTCAAACCAACCTTAATAGTGACATTGGTTGGTTTTTCAATAGCGCCTTCAAATCCTTTTACGTTAGCCTTCTTTGATACAGCGGTTGTGCTTGTTCCATCAGTATAAGAAGCCTTGAATGAGACATCGATGGTCGAGAAAACATCTGTAGCAGGGATGTTATTAAGGGTGTAGACCATATAGTAGTAGGTAGTGTCGGCCTTAAGAGCGACATCCCAAACTACTGATTCTGGATCAGCCAATGCAGTATAAACGTTCTTAACAGCAATGTCTGAAGAAGCTTTGATTGTGTTACCTTTATAATCTGTAACAGTTCTTGTCCATGTTGCTGAAGCGAGATCTGAGTAGCCAGTGAGTGCAGCGATAAACTGAACGCTCTTCTTGCCCTCGTCAGCGTCTAATAATCTGACGCCAAGCTTATTGTGAACTGATGTACGAACAGGTTCCCCTTCACGTCTTACGTGGTTAGGGAATGTCAAACCAGCTCCATTCTTATCTTCAACCGATTCAGTCAAAGTTGTGTTCGCGATGACTGTTGTCTTTTTGAAAGATGCTTTAATACCCAATCCCGCAACTGTGCCGAAGCCTAAGAGGGCTGCGATAGATAATGTTAAAAGTTTATTTTTCTTCATTGTTTTATCCTCCGATTACCAATCTTCGACTTCGCCGTTACCTGTTTCACCTTCAATGAATGGGCTTGCTTTCTTTGTTGTGATGTCGATTGTATAAGAACCTTTTTCGATGAGTTCGACGAATACCTGGAAGACACCATCTTCGAACATGAATGCAAGTTCTTCGCCATTGACTGTGATTGTATCGATGACATAGCCTTCTTCAATACCGCCTGTGACCATGATTGTGATGTCATCTGCATAAACAATACTTGCAGTTGCCTTGTTTGGCATATCCTCGCCTGTTGCTGGGTTAACGCAGTTGTAGCAAGCAATATCTG
The DNA here is from genome assembly GCA_024408235.1 of Bacilli bacterium. Classification (GTDB taxonomy): domain Bacteria; phylum Bacillota_I; class Bacilli_A; order RFN20; family CAG-826; genus UBA4951. Next base: position 32,513 of record JAKSVF010000010.1, on the reverse strand, counting down.
CGTCAGCGTCAGTTTCAACCATTGCAGCCCATGAAATGACGTGGTCATCGGATGTGACTGCAACGAATGTGTCTTTTGCTTTTCTTGTTGTGATGTTGATTGCGTATGCGCCTGATTCTTCAAGGATGATGTATGCGCCTGCTGCTTCTGAATCGCCTTCGACTTCGACTTCTTCGCCGTTGACTGTGATTGTGGCGATTTCGTAGCCTTCTTCTGGCATCGCTGAAATCATCAATGTCATACCTTCTTCAAAGACGACTGCTGCGCTATCTTTGAGTTCAACATTTTCGCCCGTGACTGGGTTTACAAAGTTCTTGGCGACGAAATCAAATGATGAATCGCCTTCGACAGCACCTGAGTATGCTGCAACATGGCTATCTGTTGTGACAGTGACTGTTGTGTCAACTGATTTCTTTGTTGTGATCTTGACTGTGTGTGCACCAGCTTCAGCTAAAACCGCAGCATATGCAGACATATCATCGTCGTATGTAGCTGCAACGCCATCAACTGTGATTGTTGCGATTTCATAGCCTGAAGCAATAACTGGATCGATGTAGATTGTTTCGCCTTCTTCATAGAACCACTTTGCGGTATATCCCTCGCCTGATGCGAAGAAATTGAAGTGGTCGAGCCAGATGTATGTATCTTCTTCGTTAACATTAGCATCGAGATCGAGAACTAATGATGAATTTGGTTTTGGTGCTTCTTTTGTTGTTACGACAACTGAGTGAGCGCCGTTTGCGCTGACTTCGGTGTAGACGCCATACATGCCGAATTCACCTTCAACTGTAGCCTCAACACCGTCAATTTTTACTGAGTCAATAACGTAACCGTCCTCGATTGCCATCTGCAAGTCGAGATAGAGACCTTCAGAATATACGAATGATGCTGTTAAAACATCTTCTAACATTCCCGAAAGACCTTCCATGTTGTGGTATGCACTCGCAACTGGAACATAGTTATCATCTTCAATGTTTGCCATCCACATAGCGACGTGCTCATCGATATCGAATGTGTATGTTGTATCAACTGCTTTCTTAGATGTGACTGAGAGTGTGTGCTCACCTGCCGCTGTGATATCTGCAGACCATGATTTAGAGACATGTCCGAAGAATTCTGTTTCTTCTGCAACTAATTCAACGCCGTCAAAGATGACTTTGTCGACTTCGTATCCTTCGTTTGTGTAGATGTTATCAATTGATAATGTATCACCTGTGTGGAAAACCCATCCAGCTTCATAGTTGACGTCATCATAATCGAAATAGAAGTTTCCGTTCTCTTCGTTAAAGATGAACAAATCAACGAAGTCAATTCCTTCATCTGCTGTGAACTTGAGGTTTGTATCTGGGTCAGGTAACTTAGCTGTCTTGATGTCAACAGTGTGATTTCCTGCTGTGATTGGAACAAAGATACCGCCGTATCCAGGTCCACCATCAACCTGAGCAGCAACTCCGTCAACTTTGATTGATTCGATTTCGTAGCCTTCTTCGATCATGGCGGAAACCATCATGTTGATGCCTTCTGCATAGACAAGAGATGCGGTTGCCTTGTCTTCTAATTTTGTGCCGTCTGGTGCTGTGACGTTGAACTGTGCTGTTTCTGGAAGATCAACCCAGTTTGCATCGGAGAATGATGCCATCCACTGCAAGACGTGTGAGTCAGCTGTGAATGTGTAGAATGTATCAGCCTGTGGCTCTAATTCGACTTCATCGCTGTACTGATCAAGGACGATGACGATATCTTCGATGAGGATGTTGTATGACTCTAATCTCTTGAAGACGATTTCGTTGTCTCCAGCCTTGAGTTCAATTGCACCGACTTCGATTAATTCGTTGTTTGTGTACTGAGCGTGTTCTGCTGACTCGCCCTTCTTGAACATATCTCTGTATGTGAGATCCTTCTTGTCTGAGATATCAACGACAGTGTCATTGACCTTGAGCTCGAAGTTAGGCGATTCGTTGTTGTTGTTCTTGCCTGAATAGAAGCCTCTAGCACCGTTATCATCTGATGCATTGAAGTAGTCCATAGCGCCATAGAAATAGACTTTACCTGTTCCATTTCTGTTGTACTGGAGCTTGTATGAGATTGACTGGCCGTTTGAGCCAAGCTTCATTGCTGAAGGGTATGCTTTGTCTGTTTTTAATTTAGAACCTTCTGCAAGTGTGCCGTCAGTACCCTTGAGAGCAATCTTAAGGTTGTTGTCCTTAGAGCATTTTGCCGTTCTATAAGAGACATATCCGTCTGCTGGAGCAGCAACTGTTGTCTCATCGCCCCAAGCGTGGCCGTCTGTTACGACTGGTGCAGTCTCCTTTGTATGGCAGACTGAGCACTCTCTTTCCTTCTCGCCATCATCGCTGCAAGTAGGAGCTTTTGTTTCATGCCATTCACCGTATTTGTGATCGGTCATTGGGATATCCTGTGTCTGCTTTTCTCCGCATTCGCAGGTTCTCTCTTTTTCACCCTTCTCAGTGCAGGTTGCAGGCTTTGTTTCTTTCCATTCTCCATAGGAGTGTTTGTGTGCTGATGACTTATCACCAGTTGCCTGAGAAGTATTTGCTGATGCCTCTGGTCCTGATGACTCAGAAGTAGCTGGTTTTGGTCCGCAAGCTGCAAGAAGCATTGTAGCTGCAAGGACGAAAACTAATTTCTTATTTTTCATAGTCTTTTCCTTTCTCTGAAAAAATATATGCGTCAGTATTAACACCAGTTTTGATGATTTCAATAATTATTTGCCAATTTTACTATTTATTTATGCATATGCGTGCGTAATTTTGCATTTTGTTCTCTTTTTAAGGAAAACGAAAAAAGGTCAATCTAAGAAAATTTACATAGAAAAACAGCCATTTTTCAGGCTGTTTTCATGCTTATTCAAGTTCTTCTTCGTGGAAATCAGGTTTGAATTTTTGGAGTGTCGACATCTTGTATATTGCAGCGAGATAGCAACATGTTAAGGCTAGGACAACAAGCAGGAATATCGAGTACTGAGGCTTCGATTCATCCACATGGAATAACTGTTCGAAGATGACAAAGTTAAGTTCGTTAAATGCTGCATGGAGAACTATTGGAATGATTGGGGAATCAAAGTATATTGCAGCATATCCGCATTCCACGATGAGGAAGAATACGGTGATAAGGATAACAATCGCTTCCCTCCATTCGAAATAAATAAATGTATAACAATGAGCAAGGGTAAACGTCATGGCCGCGATCATGATCGAGATAATTCTCTTGTATTTGTTGTTGTGAAACAATTCCATTAAGAGAGAAATGTAGAGGTCAACGAATACGATGTCTTCGACAATTGAGACAAAGATATCTGTTGCGGCATCAAAGACCAATACGCCCACTTCCACTTCTTCAACCATGTGCTGATTGAATAAAAGCGCATATAGAGGATGGGCAAAGCAGATGATAAGAAGAGGCAATAACCACAAGACGTTTATCTGTTTTTCAGGTACTTCAATTTCGATGTGGCATTTGTGTTTAAGCCAAATCAAAAGGCCTGATAGGATTCCATAGAACCCAATCTTTATCCCCAAGAACACAAATTCATTTTCAATCCACAACTTGAGCGGGATGTAATTGAATAAAAAGTAGGCTGCCGCAAATACAGCAAATATGATCAAATTCTGTTTTAAATGTTTTTTCATAGCCATAATTCTAAGACCTCATATAGTTCTTTCTAACTATTTGTATGAGATAACGCGTTTAAAGACCGCATTCTCCCCTGGTTTTAAATTTATCGTTGTTTCTTTATCGCTAAATTCACGGGTGTCATTGTCATAATCTGGAATATTAATCCAAGGTTCTAAGCAAATCATCTTTGAGCCTAAACAATGCCAGAAGAATACGTTTTTAAATCCAGGATATGAGAGTGTTGCGACTTCTTCTTTCGTCACTCTATTGCGGAGGGTCATGAATCTTGAGTTGACTCCAATTAAGACAATTGTCTTAGCGTCATCTAGCAACGTTGTGTTGCAACTAAGGATTTTGCCCTCTCCAATATGAATCTTTTCACCGGTTAAATGGTTGTTTTTATTCATAACCCAAGAATCAAAAACCTCATCTTTCTCAAAGACGATTTCATAATTCTTGACGTCCTCGTCTAAAGCATAGGTTTCGTGTCCACCTATCGCAAAAGATGTTATTTCTTTGCCCGGATTCCTAACTTCCCATTTAAGTTCGACAGAATCACCACACAAGGTGTATGTGACATATAACTCAAAATCGCAAGGGTATAGTTCTTTAGTTTTCTCGTTGCTCTTGAGAACAAACTCGATTGAATCGTCAGTTTGCCTAATTAATTCAAATTCATTTCTTCTAGCAATGCCATGCTGCTTCATTTCTGACACTATTCCATTCTTTATAAATGTGCAGGTGCCTGCATATGGGAAGAGGATTGGCGCATGCCCTCCCCATGCTCCATTGTCGTTTTGCCAAAGACGTTCTTTACCATTTTTCTTGACGGAAATCATCTCAGCTCCAAGAGATGAAAAGGTGATTTCTAAAGAGTCTTTCTTAACCGTATATTCCATCGTTTTCTCCAATTATAGTGGCCATGTTCTATGCGCCTTGAACCAATCTGTTTCTTTAAGAATTGTGTTGTTGTTTGAACAAGCGACAGAGTATTCAGCGCCGTTTGAGCTGAAATTGATGTCGCCGTTCATCGATGTGTAAGTCTTATCCTCATCTGAAGTAGAGAGCGAAGTTACATAAATGTTGGCGGTATGAGGGGCGACATTATTAATGAACTCCTGAGTCGGGAACTTGTTGTTCTCTGTCTTTGTGTATTCATTTGATCCAGCACAGCAACAAACAGCAACAACCTTTGGTTGAATCTTATCGAGAAGCTTTTTGCTTGATGAAGTTTTAGAACCATGGTGACCAGCTTTATATAGCTCGCAAGTTGGCAATTCATTGTTCTCGAGAAGCGATAACTCTCCAGGTTTTTCTAGGTCGCCGGTAAATAAATAATGCTGATCTTTATACGTTAAGAGATTGCAAACAGAGTAATTGTTCTCCGTCGTCGCCGCTTCTTCATAATATTTTTGATATAAGGTCTCAAAATAAATACCCTTAGCGATTTCAATCTTCTTTAAAGCAGGATCTTTATAAGCTTCGAGGGCTGTGTAGTGTTTAGCGCCTTTCTCGACGGCATAATCGCGTGCAGCTAAATAGTCTTTATATATGCCTGAATTGGAATCCGTTTTAGCGAAATCAATGATTGTGCCAATCTGATATTTATAAAATATTCCGCCTTTATCGGTGCCAGAGAATCCGGCAATGTGGTCTTCATGAGCATGTGTAGCGATAACATAGTCTAGAACCTTATCTTCTGAATGAGCGTCGATGAATTCTTCGATTCTAGCAGCAGAGTTTTTTCTAGATCCTGCATCAATCAAAATATCAACCGTTCCAGCCTTGATGTATACGGAATCGCCTGTATACCAGTTGCCGAGTTCCATAAAATTAATTTGGAGATCGTCATATACGATTCCGTTGAATGTAACAGGGTCTGCTGGAGCATCATGGAAAAAATGGAAAATACCATTCGTCTCAGCATATGCAAAAGCCGCGGTGACAGCTACCAAAAGGACGACAAGTCCCAATGCTACTAACGGCTTCTTTTTTGCGTTTTTGCGAATTCCTTTTTTAATTTCTTTCTTAACAACTTTTTCAACCTTTTTAGTTGTTGACTGTTTGGTGCCAGAAGACGTTTTCTTCTTCGATGATGTAGTACTCTTTTTTGCCGCCATAAAAAAACTCCTGTTTAAGCGATAAAACAATTTTAAATCGTTTTAACCTCTATGTCTTTGTTGAATCACATAAACAAGGAGGAAAAACATCAAAAATAGCGTACTAACTTTCGTTCTTTGTTGTTATTTAGATATGTTTTATTTAGATAACATCGACAAAAAATAAAAGTCTCACATGGAGACTTAAATTTATATTGTTAATTAGGCATTTTCCTCAATATATTGAACAACTTGCCCTAATGTTTGGAGTTCATCGAGGTCTGCATTTCTCATAGTAATACAGAATTCTTTCTCAACTCCAATTACCAAATACAAGAATCCAATCGAGTTCAAACCTAGATCGTTTTTGATGTTTGTCTCAGGCTTTAGCTCTTCATATTTCACTGTTGTATCAGGTTCAATTTGTTTAAGAATTTCGTATAGCTTTTTAATCGTCTCGTCCATTTATTTTTCTTCCTCGGCCTCTCGTTTTAATTCTGAAATTTGAGCGAACATATTATCCATTACCGCATTCAAATCTTCAACTGATGGATATTCTTTGTTGCAAAGCTCTTTTACGGTTTTGGATTCGCCTAAATACATCTTCACCTTATTCCATTTCTTTGGCTGGTTTTTAATATAAATAGGTAGCATTGGAACACCTGTCCTGCTTGCTAATAGAGCCGCTCCTGATTTGTAATCGTCTAAACTGCCATCTCGGTGAATTCTACCGTTAGGGAACACGAGAAGAACGCCTCCTCCGTCGAGAATATTTATGCATTCATTTATTGCGTCTGGATCATTCTCATAGCGGTTTATCCTTACACAGCCGAGCTCCTTAAGTAACCAATTTCTAACTGGATGGCCTTCAGCAAAGACAACTTCACCAGTTAAGCAGTACACTCTTCTCCTCCAGAAAGCCATTATGATGGCCAATGGATCAACAAATCTCGTATGGTTGGCAACAATGAGTAATCCACCTTTTGGTTTAAGCTTATTTTTCTTTTCGCCAAGGTTATAAACCTTGTAACGGAAATATAAATTAAACTGATAAACAGTTAATCGCCCGATATCCTTCAAGAAATATCTAAGAGAAAAAATCTTTGAGTAGCGATCAGTGTTTAGAAGATGCTGCTGTTGCATACCCATGGACATCACTTTTCGTCTAACCATCTTATTCAATGAGTCAATCTGTTGTTTTGTCGGATAAACATCTTCGCAGTGATCATAGATGAATATCTTTTTGCCAATAGTCGTATGCACCCTTTTGAATAGGCCATAGTTACCATCGTGGTAAACAGGAATAATTGGAACGCCGGTCTTTTGTGCTAGAACAACATAAGAAGGCGCAAACTTCTTTATTTGACCATCTGTTGATATCTTAGCTTCAGGGAAGACGACAAGAATCTTGCCTTTTTCAAGAAGTTCCTCTGATTTATCCATAAAGGATAACTCGTTGTTATTTCTATCAACGCGCACTCCTCCAACGACTTTCATAATCCAGCCCTGGAATTTGTTGCGCGTATAAACGGCTTCAGACATCTGACAATACACCTTACGGAACGGGAACATGAATGTCACAAGCATCAAATCTTTAAGGCTTCTGTGATTGAGAACGACAATTGCAGGGCCCTTTACGTGCGTGTTCGTGTCTTTCTTATCCTCATAATAAGTGCGGCGTTTGATGTAAATCCAATATAAAGGCCACGCCGTAACCTTCATAAACCAATATAGTAACCAGGAAATCATACTAATAATTCCTCCACTATCTTGGCCATGCCCTGAACGGTGTAACTATCATAATCATCTAAGTAAGGCATACTGATGCCGAATTCTAGATTGAGTCTTGATACAAGTGTGAAATAGTCAAGGCTAGAACAGCCTAAATCAACCATAAAGTGCGATTTAGCCTCGATTGGTCTTACAGATGTGAATTCCTCAACAATTGAGGTAACCTTCTCTAAAATCGCCTGATTTACTTCAAAAACAGCGGAACTATCTACGGAATTGATATCGATGAATGAGACTTGACCGTTTTCAATTAATCTCAAAAGCCCCTGCCTAGAAACCTTTATCGAATTTGCATTTGCAATATCATCTCTTGTGTAGAGGATATCTGAAGGTCTATTAGACTGATCAAGTTTGCTTATTTCCTCTAAAACTGACTTGTGCAACGAAGACAAGGCATCATTTGAAGCGTACTTGGATGCCTGAACTATTAATGTCAATTTATTGTTCAAGTTTAATATACAGTATCTCTGTGCATTTATATTCAGATTCTTCTCTATATCATCAGGAGAAATGTTCTCTCCGTTTTCGCCAATGTATAAATCATCTTTCCTACCAAGGATGTAGTAATTTCCATCTTCGTCAATTCTTGCGATGTCATTTGTCATGAACCATTCGGAAGGCTCTTGGATTTCTCCATTAATTATTATTTTGTGGGAGATAGATTCTCCTTTAATGAGTAATTCGCCATCATCGGCAATAGAGTACTGAACACTTGGGAGCGGTTTACCAATCGATCCCGAAATACGATCAGCGAATTTGTTTGACAAAACAACAGATGTGATACTCACTTCGGTCATTCCATAGCCATTGAGCAGCGGATAACCAAGAGCATTAATAAGTCTTAGAGTCTCATCTTTAATGTATGATCCACCTGTGATACAGAAATAGACAGACGGTCCAAATAGTTGGTTTGTAACTTTCTTCAAAAGACGTCTTGAGTAATCAATGTGCTTTCCATTTTTCTGGAGCTTAGAAGTCATTCCTATCGCATTATTGAATGTTTTCTCAGTACGTTTGCCCATTTTAGCCACTGTTTTTCTAAGTTCCTTATCCAAAGTGTGCCAGAAAAGAGGCACAGCAAAGATATGAGTAACCCCATGTTTTTTAACGGTTTTAAGAATTGTCTTGGCGGAATAATCTCTCAAGAAGACAAACGTTCTAGAGAACAGCGAGAACCATGTCATTACAGCAACTAAGCCAAATATATGATAAAGAGGCAAGAATACAAGCAGTTTAAGAGAACCTTTGTAATGCTTCTTAGCTCTCTTGTTGAGTTTAAGAATATAATTTACATTTAGAACATTGTCAGCGAGTTCCTGACCTTTATAGAAAACAATCTTTTCTTTAAGTGTGGTTGCTGATGTTGAAATGGCTATCTCATTTGCCCATGCGAAGACGTAATCACCTGGCACTTCTTCAGCTAGATTCCTAATATCTATCTCTTCTGTCACATAGCCAAAAGAATGTTTATAGCTAAGAGAGTATCTAGCACCTAATCTAGCAAGGATTTTATTCGTTAATTCAGTTGGATACCTATGGTTGATTAGATAAGGTTTATTACCTGATGCAAGTATGCCCCAATATGCGTCAATCCATTCCTGAGATGAATCAATCGAAATACCGATAAACTCATCTTTCAAATCTGGGTAAATCTTATTTAGAGAATACGCTATTTGCAGAATTCTTCTTTTAGAATCGCCATAAGAAGTTTTGAAGATTCTAAAACCATCATTCTTTTCAGAGAGAACCTTAGACTCATCAGAAAAAGATACATTGAAAATCGCCTCAAAATCTTTAGACGAATTTATCAATGCCTCGTATCTAGTTTTTACTAATCTCTTAATATTCTCCACTTAATGGTTCTCCATTAAGAAAGAATTCTACATCTTGATTAATGTTTTTGAAAACAACAACAATGATTGTGTTATTAATCTTCAGCCATTTATAAGGTATATCATCGCAGTCAAACGCTTCTTTGGTTAATCCGTAACCAATGAGTTTTCCGTAGGCTTCTTTTACACACCAGCGGATTGTTAGATACGTCTGTTTATCCTTTGAGATGGCAAATTCTTCTTTTTCTTTTTTAGTAAGGATCATATTGGCCAACTGATTGACCTTATCTTCCGCAATCAATTCTTCAATATCGAAACCAATGGATTTATCAGATATAGCGAATCCATGAAATTTATTGCTATGAGAAACCGAAATCTCATTGCTATCATGCATCGGTTTATTCTTGACTGAGTAAGTAATCTCTCCACCGAGCAATTCAAATAAATACGAGTACATCGATGTTGAGATTTTATTCTTTGAGGCAACATGATGAGAATCATCAATATGCTTTATAACATTCTCTGGCAAAACTATGTTTCCAGAATAGAGATTGTCATTTGAATATATGTAGGCTTTAGCGTTCACTTAAAAGCCTCCGTCTAAAAGCTTAGTGATTTGATTGTAGCAGCCGACAACCGTTTTTCTATTTGCAGCGCCGTGGGCTTTAACTACAACTTTCTTGGCGCCAATCAAAACAGAGCCAGCAATGTTTGTATAATCGAATTTCTCTGCGACTCCATCTTGGATTTCTTTGCATTCGCCCCATGAAGCGACGATGGTTGCAACACTCTCTGCCACTTTGATGACAACATTTCCAATCATGCCGTCACAAACTAGCACATCGGCAAGGTTGTTAAAACAGTCACAAGCCTCAATGTTACCGATAAAATTGATTGTTTCATCTTCTCTAAGTATCTTGGATGCAGACTTGATTAAAGCATTGCCTTTTCCATCTTCTTTTCCGTTAGAAACAATACCAACTCGCGGCTTATCTACGCCTAAATAACTTGCGATAAATTCAGATCCAAGTCTTGCAAACTTATCTAAGTCAACATCCTTAACATCGATGTTTGCCCCGCAGTCGGCAAGAAGGAATTCTTTTCCGTCTCTATGTTTTAGGATTGCGCCTAAAACAGGGAATTTGAGGCCATCTCTAAGACCGAGATGGAATATTGACGCAACAAGGACACAACCGGTTGCAGAACAAGTAATTAGGCCTTTAGCGTCCTCATTATCCTTTAAATATTTATATGACTTAACCAAAGCCGATGAATCCTGTTCATATAACATGGTCATTGGATTCGTGTGGTTTGTAACTTCAGTTTCAGCGTCGATAACCTCGACTTCTAAATTTCGGGCACTAAAAAAGTCATCGATAGCTTTCTTAGGACCGACTAGAACAGGTTTATATTCCCCTCCTTTTTCAAGAACAAGAACTACGCCTTCTAGTATTTCTTGGAGACTTAAATCTCCACCTAATGTATCGATGACTATTTTTTTCATGTATATAGTCTAGCAAATACCAAGGATAAAGTCATAGACGTCTTGTTGTCCGTCGATGACTCCAACTTCAGCGCATGGGTACTTAGCACCGATTGCATCCTGAAGTTCTTGTGCCACTTCTTCACTGACTCCCTGGCCTTTGAAGATGACTATAACTTCTTTTTCTTCAATGTCTTCAACCGTTGCGATAGCCTTCATTGTTGAGTTGACAGCAGATGAGTCTGAGGCAACAAGTGTGTGATTAACAATTGAGATTGGCTCGTTTTCTTTGCAGACGACTCCGTTGACGGATGTATCCCTGATTGAACGTGTTGTCGAAACTGTTGTTACGTTTTCAATGCCAGCCATAATGTTTTCAAGCTGTGCATCGACGTCGGTTTCATCAACATCCATCATTGAGAATGCGAAGTAGCCTTGAGCAACTGAGCCGGTTTTGATGACGTGGATATTGGCGTCTTTATAAATATCGCGAGCCTGTTCAGCAGCCATGACGATGTTCTTGTTGTTTGGGAAGACGATGATGTTGTCTGCGTTCAATGTTTTAAAAGCTTCAACGAATTCTTCTGTAGAAGTGTTCATTGTCTGCCCACCATTAACGACGACATCGCATCCTAAGTCTTTGTAAAGGTTGATAATGCCTTCGCCCTGGCAAACCGCGACATAGGCGATTGCTTTATGCTCTTTTTGTTTCTTTGCTTTCTTTTCAGCTTCGGTCTGAGCGTTCTGAATGTCCATATTCTCAGCTTTAAGAGTGACTAATTCACCATACTGCTGAGCTTTTTGGAACACTCTCCAAGGCTCAAAGGTATGAACGTGGATCTTGACGATATCTTCATCCTTTAAGGCAACGATTGAGTTACCACCGATTGATTCGAGGAATTTAACGAATTCATCAATGTCGAATTCAGCTGGGTCGCATTTGCTATTGAGCAACTGAAGAATGAATTCTGTGCAGTAGCCAAATGTCATAACTGAATCAGCGTTAAAGATTTCTTTGCTGACTGGTTTAACCTGAGATGTACCGTGACCTGTGGACTCAATTTCGGTATCAAGAATCTCTCCGCCCAAGAACTTTAAGAAGCCTTCAAAGATAGTTACTAATCCAGCACCGCCCGAGTCAACGACTCCAGCCTCTTTTAAGACCGCGAGTTTTTCTGGAGTCTCTTCAAGAGATTTCTTGGCCTGGATAATCCACATCTTGAGAAGTGATTCAAGGTCCATATCGTCCGTGACTTTGTCATATGTTAACTCGATAGCTTCACGACAAACTGTGAGGATTGTGCCTTCGGTTGGGGTAACAACCGCTTTATATGCAACTTTGTATCCTTCGACAAGCGCATCTGCGAATTGTCTGATAGTGGCCGTTTCTAATTCTTTAAGAACTAATGAGATGCCTTTGAAGAATTGGGATGTGATAACACCTGAGTTACCTCTAGCACCGAGAAGAACGCCTCTTGCGAATGATGTGACGTATTCTCCGATGTTCTTTGTTTCAACAGCGCTCTTAACGCCGTTTTCGATTGTCATTCTCATGTTGCTTCCTGTATCGCCGTCTGGGACTGGGAAGACATTGAGTTCGTTGATGGTTTGTTCCTGTGTTCTAAGGTTAGCTAATCCAGCCTTGAACATGTCGCTTAAAAGCGCGCCATCCATTATTTTGATTTCCATAAGGAAACCTCCTTATCTGATGATGAAATTAAAGTGCGAGTTTCTTACCTTTGAAGTAAGTAACAACTGTGCCTGGGCCAACTGATGCACCGATGATTGGTCCGATGATTCCTGTATAGATACCTTTGACTTTGACTTTAGCTAAGATTGCTTCTTTAAGCATGTTGGCTGCCTCTTCGTCATCAGCATGTAAAACTGCGATTGTCTGATTCTCTGGATCAACGATGTTGTTTGCAAGTTCTGTTGCGAGTTCATCGATTGATGTCTTACGTCCTCTGACCTTCTTTATAGCGTAGTTTTCACCTTTGAGGTTGGAGATGAGGATTGGTTTCATGCCAAACATGTTTCCGAAGAACGCTTTGCCCGCGGAAACACGACCTGCACGTGCTAAATATGTAAGAGTTTCTGTGGCGCACCACTGGTGATAGTAATCTCTATCGTTTTCTAATGTAGCAACGACTTCTTCAAGGGTCTTTCCTGCTTTTACAAGCTCAGAAGCCTCAATTGCAAGGAGGCCTTCGCCCATTGATGAGTTTCTAGCATCAACGCATGCAATTTTAGCATCTGGATAATTTGCCAATAATTCCTCAGCAACGACGCGTCCGGTGTTGTATGAACCTGATAATGCGCTTGAGCAGGCGACATAAATGATGTCCATGCCCTTTTCTAAATATTCAGTGAATTTCTTTGTGAATTCCTCGACTGTAACCTGAACGGTTTTGACACGAGTGCCTTTTCTCATTTCACCGTAGATCCAAGCAGGTGTGTACTGCTCATAGTCTAGCGAAGCAGGATATTCCTTGCCGTCGACTGTGACTGCCATCTTGAGGTAGTCAAGACCATACTGTTCTCTTAAGTCTTTTGAGATGTCTGAAGTAGAGTCTGTTAAGATTGCGATTTGTCTCATAATTTCGTTTTCCTTCTTGATGTTTCTTTAAAGCGAAACACGCAAGCATAAATATAAAAGATGCGTATGCAAGTGTTAATCTATCACTAGTAGATTATAAAATCTACACAATTCTCCGTTTTGAAAACTAGATGAGAGAGTTATGGAAACTATGAAGAGTACCGAGGAAAAACGGCTTTTGCCAGATAGATGGCACTTTTTGCAATAACGAATCACATCGAAATAAATAATAAGAAAGTTTTTGATCTCGATTTAAAAAACATGAAAAAAATCGCCTTATAAATAAATTTATGCTTGCAACCAGTTAAGAATCTTGTATCATTTGCATGTCGAAAAAGTAGAAAGCAGTTCCAGCACGAACTCGCCAGACCTCCTCAGGAGATTGGCCCCGGCTACAATGGACTATCATCCATATTGTGAGGCGTGCAGATTGCTGCGCGCTATTTTTTTCGAGAAATTGGAGGGTACTACCTATCGCTTACATTAATCCACGTGATCAGCGTCGTCCAGAAAAAAGACGCGATCCAATCAATGAGAACGTCCGTTTCCCAGAGGTTCGTTTAATCGGACCTAACGGTGAAAACCTCGGCATCATGTCATCTAGAGAGGCAAATCAGATTGCGGCACAACACAACCTTGACCTCTACTGCATCTCGCCTAAGGCAAATCCACCAGTGTGCAAAATCCTTGACTACGGAAAATATCGCTTCGAACAGCAGAAAGCAGAGAAGCAAGCCAAGAAGAATCAGCACAAGACTGAAGTTAAACAAATTCAGCTCACTCCTCAAATCGGATTACACGACATTGAGACCAAGGCTCGTAAAGGAAGAGAATTCCTCGAGGACGGTAACAAAGTCGAAGTCGCTGTCATATTCCGTGGAAGACAGCTCTCACACAAAGAAGTCGGTGTCGACGTCATGAACAAATTCATGGAAATCCTCGCTGACGTAGCACAAGTTGATAAGGCCCCTTACTGGGAAGAAAAATGGTATAGAGCCATATTGGCGCCCAAGAAGAAATAAAGGAGAACAAACATGCCAAAAATGAAATCAAGCAGAACCTTGGCAAAGCGTATCAAGGTTACTGGAACAGGTAAGCTCAAAATCAAGCACGCTTACATGGGTCACTTCGCACCACGCAAATCAAGAAAACAGAGAAAGCATCTCGCAAAGGCTTACTATGTCGCAAAAGTCGATATGAAGAGAATTCGCGATATGATCTGCAAATAAGGAGGAAAGACAATGAGAGTTAAAAATAGTGTTGCTACACACGCACGTAGAAAGAAAATCCTCAAGGCAGCTGAAGGTTACTTCGGTTCCAAGCACCTCCTCTTCAAGACAGCTAAGGAGCAGGTCTTAAAAGGTTGGAAGTACGCATACCAGTCAAGAAGAGACAGAAAGTCAGACTTCAGAAAACTCTGGATCAAGCGTATCAACGCTGCATGCCACATGAATGGCCTCAGCTATTCCAGATTCATCGACGGCTTAACAAAGGCTGGCATCATCTCAAAGACTGGCGAAGGTCTTAACAGAAAGATGTTATCCGAATTAGCTATCAACGATCCAAAGGCTTTCGCAGCACTCTGCGAAACAGCTAAGAAGGCTGGAAAGTAATTTCTAAAAGACTTAGACCTCACGGTTGTGGGGTCTTTTCTTTTTTGCACACTACAGCCGGCAATCAATAAAGCTATCTACGATTTCTTCATAAGCATCTTCCATGTTCTAATAACAAAAGAAGTCTCTTAATTTACATAGTAAAAAGAAAAGGGTGATTGACACCCCTTACTCAAAAATTAATTATTTAACGTCTTTGACTTCGACTTCTGTTGCGCCTTCAGTTGAAGCGGATGTCGCTCTAGACGCGGCTGGGTTTGGATCCTCTTTTGGAGATTCCTCTTCGGTGTTGCATAGCCAATGAATCTTTCTGTTGTGGCAAGTATCAACCAAATCGATGATAAAGCAGACAATCATGAATGGCCACAAGACACATTCAAGAATTGCCACCACTAAAGGCTGAACTTTCTTAGGTCCTCCTTCGATGCATGAATCAACAAAGAGAAGAACTCTATAAACAACATATGCCTCTCCAAAGATAACGCATAATATCTTTAACCATTTTGGTAATCTTGTATCGTAGAACTTAGTAAGCATAAAAAAATCCTCTGTCCATATTTATATACCTATACATATATGAACAAAAGGATTAATTTTGTTTATTTCACAAACAATTCTGCGATTTGGATTGCGTTTGTTGCAGCGCCCTTACGAACCTGGTCACCGCAGCAGAAGAGAGTGATACCGTTTGGGTTGATCAAATCCTCTCTGATTCTTCCGACCCAAACGAGATCTTGATCGGATGTATCAAGAGGCATTGGATAAACCTTATTAGCTGGGTCATCAACCAATCTGCAACCTTTCTCATTTGCAATGGCGCTCTTGACTGCATCAATAGTCAAGTGCTCTTTTGTGACGAGAGTAACCGAGATTGAATGGCTTCTGAAGACAGGAACACGAACACATGTGCAATTAACCTTAAGGTTAGGAAGATGCATGATCTTTCTTCCCTCGTTCTGCATCTTCATTTCTTCGGTTGTGTATCCGTTATCTAAGAATGAGCCGATGTGTGGGATTAAGTTATAAGCGATCTGATACTGGAATGTCTCAGGATGTACTGGGTTTCCTGCCTCAATGTCTTTGACTTCCTGAGCAAGTTCCTTAGGACCATTTGCCCCTGCGCCAGATGTTGCCTGGTAGGTTGAAGCAACGACTGTCACGATTTCAGAAAGCTTATTGATAGCGTTGATAGCAACTAACGTGATAATTGTTGAACAGTTAGGGTTGGAGATGATTCCGTTATGTTTATAAGCGTCCTCAGGGTTGATTTCAGGTACGACGAGTGGAACGTTAGGATCCATACGGAATGCGCTGGAATTGTCGATAAAGACACATCCTGCTTTAACGATAGCATCAGCGTACTGCTGAGCAACTTTGTTAGGTGATGCGCCTAAGACGATATCAACGCCTTTGAAGGATTCTTCGGTGATAGCCTGGACTTCAACCTCCCCTCCTTTAAATGGGATTTTCATGCCAGCGCTTCTAGCACTTGCAAGAGGGATTAATTTTGAGACCGGGAAGTTTCTCTCCTCGAGAACCTTCATCATTTCTCTTCCGACAGCGCCTGTAGCGCCAAGAATAGCAACAACAAATTCTTTCATTTCATTTTTCCTTATAAGAGATTCTGCTCATGTAAGCCCTGATAGAGAGCATCGAGAGCGTGGTCTGCATCTTTTGTATCAACGCCAACCATGATGTTCATTTCATCTGGTGACTGAACTATCATCTTAATATTTATATTCTCGGACGCGAGAATGGATAAAACTTTTGCCGATAAACCAATATGGCCAATCATGTTGAGGCCTACGACTGCGACAAGTGACATATCCTTTTCGAAGTCGACTTCGCATTCGAGTTCTTCCTTTAAATCGGAGAGAATCTTATGGATGCACTTGGAGACATTTGCTTCCTGAACTACAACCGTGATGTTATCCATACCTGTTGGGATATGTTCAACAGAAACGTTATATCTCTTGAAGATTTCAAGGACATCATAGACGAAACCGATTTGGTTAGCCATGTGTCTCTTATAAACGAAGAAGTTAACAAAGCCTTTCTTACAAGCTAAGCCAGTGACAGGGCGTTCTTGTTTAGCCTCTTCAATGATGTATGTACCAGGAGCATCTGGATCATTTGTGTTCTTGATGTGAATCGGGATATTGTGAGTCTGGCATGGACGGACTGAATTCTGATGTAAAACATCAGCGCCCATATAAGACATTTCTCTTAATTCTTCGTAAGTGATTGACTCGACGACTTCCGCGCCTTTAACAATGCGTGGGTCAGCTTTATAAACGCCTGAAACGTCTGTCCAGTTCTCATATACATCAGCACCTAAGAATGCTGCGATATATGATCCGGTAATATCTGAACCGCCACGTGAGAACAAGTGAATGTCGCCGTTTGGGTATGAACCATAGAAGCCAGGAACAACAATGCGGCCATAGGTCTCAACCGCTTCTCTAACTGCGATTGATGAAGACTCTTCATCTAATTCGCCATCGAACGTGAAGTGAAGGACATCAGCAGCATCGACGAATTCGAATCCAAGGCATTCAGCCATTAATCTAGCTGAAAAATATTCACCTCTAGAAACAATTCTGTTTGTATCCGTGTTCTTGTTGCATGAGTCAAAGAATGTCTTAATTTCATCTTCGATTCTATAACCGAGATTGAGGTCATCAGAAATCTCTTTGTAACGATTCATGATTTCGCCTTCAATCTTGTCTTCAGGAACACCGTATTTGTAGTGTGATCTTAAGGTGTACAAGTAGTCAGTGATTTTAATATCACCAGACTGTCTTTTGCCTGGAGCAGAGACGACGACAACTTGAATGTCTGGGTTTGAGGAAACGATCTTTTTAACCTTCTCAAACTGTTTAGCGGACGCAAGAGATGATCCACCGAATTTTGCAACGATCATTTTATGACCTCCTTACATATCATTGAGGATTAAATCCTCATATGATTCCCTTCTAACGGCCAATCGTGGAGTACCATTATATACCATTACGACTGGAGCACGAGGAATTCTATTGTAATTACTCGACATTGAGTAATTATAAGCACCTGTTACTAAAACTGCGATTAAATCTCCTCTTTCAACTTTCGGGAGCATGACATCTTCTTGAATGATGTCGCCAGATTCGCAGCATCTTCCAGCGATTGTGCACTTGAAATCACAAGCAGCTTCAGGCTTGTTAACAGAGATGACTGTATATGGTGATTGATAGAGGGTGTACCTAGGATTATCGGTCATTCCTCCATCGATAGAGACATAGTTTTTAATGCCTTCTATCGACTTGACTGAGCCAACTTCGTAGACTGTCATGCCCGCATCGGCAACTAGGCTTCTACCAGGTTCCAAATAGATGACAGGTTTCTTGATATTTAGTGCCTTACATTGTTCATCAAGTTTCGCACCGATTGCCTTAATGTTTTCAGTGTAGCTTATAATTGGGTCGCATTCTTTGTATCTAACGCCAAATCCGCCACCCAAATTGAGGACATCTGCAACGAAGTCAAATTTAGATTTCATATCAGCGATGAATTCGGTCATGATTTCGACCGCATCAATAAATGGGTCAACTTCGAATATCTGAGAACCAATGTGACAGTGGAAACCTTTGAGAACGACTGCATATCTCTTTAATGATTCCTTAACCATTTTCTCAGCAAGGCCAGTTGCAATCGCTGAGCCAAACTTAGAGTCAACTCCTCCAGTTGAAATCTTCTTATGGGTGTGAGGATCAATTCCCGGAGTAATTCTTAAAAGAATCTTCTGCTTTATGCCTTTTCTTAATGCAATCTTTTCAATCGCATCAAGTTCTTCTAAGCCATCAACAACAAAATATCCAAGTCCACTGTCCATGGCAAATTCAATATCTCTATCAGTCTTGTTGTTTCCGTGGAAGAACGCTTTGGACATATCGAAACCTGCAGCCACTGCGGTATAGAGTTCTCCAGGTGATACAATGTCGGTTCCAACACCTTCAGATTTAACAACTCTATATAGTTCTTTAAAGCTGCAAGCCTTTGAAGCATAAAGAGGCATGGAGCCTTCTCCAAAGTATTCCTTCATAGCGGATTTATATTCATTAATATGCTCTCTAATTTTATTCTCATCTAGTAAGAAAATAGGAGTTCCATAATCTTTGATTATGTCAGTAACCTTGACATTAGAGAAATATAATTCACCTTCTCTAGTTGTTACATTGTCGTGAAGTATTGTTTTCATAACCCCTCCTTATAAGAATTTGCGAAGCCTTTCAACCGCTTCAAGTGTGTCTTCATATGATCCGAAAGCGGTAAGTCTGAAGAAGCCTTCTCCATTCTTTCCGAATCCTGAACCAGGTGTTCCAACAAGCTGAACTTCATTCAATAACTTGTCGAAGAACTCCCAAGAAGACATACCATCTGGAGTTTTGAGCCAAATGTATGGCGATGAGATGCCTCCAGTGAAGAACACGCCTTTTTCTTTCAAGAGGTCAGCGATTAATTTCGCGTTCCTCATGTAGTAACTAATGATTTCATCCGATTCTTTCCTGCCCTGGTCTGATAAAGCGGCTTCTGCGCCTTTTTGGATGATGTATGGAACTCCGTTAAACTTAGTTGCTTGCCTTCTAGCCCACATAGCATTAAGGGAAGTATCTCCAACCATTAGCTCGGTTGGAACAACAGTCCAAGAGCAACGAGTTCCTGTGAAACCCGCGCTTTTAGAAAGTGAACAGATTTCAATGGCACATTCTTTCGCGCCTTCAATTTCGTAAATGGATCTTGGCTCTCCGCCAGTAATATAAGCCTCGTATGCCGAGTCAAAGATGATGACTGAGCCGGTTGCTTTAGCAAATTTAACCCACTTCTCCAATTGATCTTTAGTGTACACTGCGCCAGTTGGGTTGTTTGGAGAACAAATATAGATAACATAGTTACCACCATCGATTCCTTCTGGTAACGGTGCAAATAAATTAGCCTCATTCGCGTTGATGAACTTGGCTTTTCTACCGCACATGATGTTTGAGTCAAGGTAGACAGGATAAACAGGATCAGGGATAAGAATCTCGTTGTCTCCGAATATTTCAACAATGTTTCCACAGTCGGATTTCGCTCCATCTGATACAAAGACATCGTCACATTTTATAGAGACATTGCACCTCTTTGAGTAATGGGCAACAATTGCCTCTCTTAAAAAATCATAGCCGTATTCTGGTGGGTATCCCTTGAAAGTATCCTTAACGCCCATTTCTTGAACGGCATTAGCCATGGCGTCGATCACAGTCTTTGTTAATGGCTGTGTAACATCGCCGATTCCCAATCTGATAATCTTCTTATCTGGGTTTGCAAGAGTATAGGCTTTAACGCGTTTAGCAATTTCTGAGAACAGGTAGTTTTTGACTAAATTGTCATAGTTCGTATTAACCTTAACACTCATATTCATACACTCCTTCATATACTTTTGTTGCCGGTCCTTCCATCAACACATTCAAGTCATGGTCAACCGTGATTTTTAAATCTCCACCTAAAAGGTGAATTGTGATTGGCGCATCATAATCGCAGTAGCCATTGAGTACTGATGACACCGTTGCTGCACAAGCGCCCGTTCCACATGCCCAGGTTTCCCCGCTTCCTCTTTCCCAAACTCTCATATCAAGAGTTGTTCTATCAATAACATGGATGAATTCGGTGTTAACTCTTTCCGGAAACATAGGATCGAATTCGAACTTTGGGCCAAGTTTTTCTAAGTCCAAGCGTTTAACATCTTCTACATATGTAATACAGTGTGGATTGCCCATGCTGACACATGTAATTGTGTATATTCCTTCTGCAATGGAGACGGTTTGGCTTATAACTGTATCGGTGTTAGAAACAACCGGTATATCTTCCTTATTTAGCTTTGCTTGCCCCATTTTAACAGAAACTGTCTGGACCTTTCCGTTAACGACATGAAGCGATAAGTACTTGATGCCGCTTAATGTTTCAATGGACAGTTCAGTAGATGTGGTATATCCGCTGTCGTAAACATATTTGCCAACACATCTTATGGCATTGCCGCACATCTTTCCTTCACTGCCGTCGAGATTAAACATTCTCATCTTGAAATCAGCGACGTCGGATGGACAAATGAGAACAAGTCCATCGCTGCCGACCGAGAAATGTCTCGGAGACATTATTTTTGCGAGTTCATTTGGATTATCGATGGTTGTTTTCAAACAATCTATATAAATATAGTCATTTGCACAACCATGCATTTTTACGAAAGGTATTCTCATTCAAGTGTGTCCTTCATCTCATATATGCCCGGCTCTTTACCAACGATGAACTCTGCAGCCTTGATGGCTCCGTCAGCAAAAAGGGAACGGTCATATGCTTCATGCTTTAATGTGATCGATTCTAATCCCGTGGAAATAATGATTTCGTGGATTCCAACGATGTTTCCAATACGGATGGACTGAATGCCTATTTCCTTTGGGTCGCGTTTACCATGTCCACTTCTTCCGGTTACGATGTTTGAATCGCTTCTAACTTCTTTGATTGCCTTAGCGAGCAAAAGAGCCGTTCCTGAAGGAGCATCTAACTTCTGATCATGATGCGTTTCAACGATTTCAATTTCTGCATTAGGCATCACTGAAGCAATCTTTTTTGCAGAATCAGCAAGAACAGCAATTCCAATAGACATATTGTATGAGAAAAAGACTGGAATTGATTTCGACGCTTCGTTAATTAGGCTCTTCTCTTCTTCAGTTTGACCGGTGGTAGCGATAACGAGTGGGAGTTTTTTACTTATGGCATAGGCAACTAATTCAGCAGTTGCGCTGTGATGGGAGAAGTCAATGATTACATCAGCTTCACCGCTATATGAATTTAATGTTGGATAGGTGGCGCTAAGTTTATCGACACCAATGATTTCGTGAAGTACGGCTTTTTTCTGGACTGCTTGTCCCATTCTGCCGTTTGAACCATTAAGAATAATTTTCATAAGCAACCCCTTATAAATCAAAGCCGACGTTCTTTAATTCATCTTTTAGATGAGCACGCTTTTCGTCTGTTGTTGGCACTAATGGAAGCCTGATATCTAAGTCACAGTATCCGAGCATATGCATCGCTTCTTTTACTGGTATTGGGCTGACATCAGAGAACAACGCTTTAACAAGAGGCATATACTTTTCCTGGATTTCTTCACCTTTAGCGTTGTCTCCATTTAAGAGCGCATCTGTCATTTCTACCGTTTCTTTTGGACAAACATTTGATAGAACGGATATAACTCCTAAACAACCCATTCCCATCATTACAGCAATCTGATCATCATTGCCGCTGTAATAATTGAGTTCCGGAGCAAGTTCCATTGTTCTTTTGAGTTTCTCGAGATTTCCACTCGCTTCCTTAACGGATGTAATTAATGGGTGCTTTGCCAATTCAGCATATGTTTCTGGTTCAATGTTGACGGCAGTTCTAGATGGAACGTTATAAAGGATAACGGGTTTAGTTGAAGCGTTTGCCATAGCTGTAAAATGAGCAACCAATCCAGCTTGTGATGTCTTGTTGTAATATGGGGTGACGATTAAAACGGCATCGCAACCCTTGTCGCATGCGCCCTTAGTTAATCTGCAGCCATGTCTTGTGTCGTTAGATCCTGTGCCCGCAATAACCGGAACTCTGTGGTTAACGGTTTTAACTGCGAATTCGATGAGATCCCACTGCTCTTCATCAGTTAATGTTGAGCACTCACCAGTTGTTCCAGCAACAACGATTGCGTTAACTCCATTGGCAATCTGATCTTCTAATAATCTTCCGAAGGCCTCATAATCAATTTCACCATTTTTAAATGGAGTGATGATTGCTGTAGCCGTTCCTTTGAAAATAATGTCTTTTTTCATACCTTACCTCACTTAAATAAAACGGGATTGCACGCTCAATGCAACCCCATAAAGTTTGGTGTTCATTGAATAGCGCCTCTACTTGACGTAGGAGTCCACTTGGGTATTCCCCAGCGGCCCAATCAATCTAGATGTCTCTAGACTGTTTCGGCAATCTCACCTTTCACCAATTTCATTGGGTACCCCCTCCGTTGGCTACTAATTTCGATTGCGCCTCTATCAATCCGCTGAAAGTTTAAATCATGTGTGCGCAATGTAAAGCAATATTTCTATCTTTTTATTAAAAAAGCGATTTCATATTCATTCTCTAATTGGTAGATAGTTGATTTTTTAAGAATTTATCGAAACTTATTACAGTTCGTTCAAAAGCGTAATTGACATATATTTAAGTGGATATAAACTACAATTCAGAGGTCACAATTATGATTTTTGCATCAAACTGGAATTTTAGTTTAGAAAATTACTTTGTCGTTTGGAGCGTTCTCTTCCAAGTTGGAATACTCCTTTTATCTATGCTTATTGCCCATATTTTAAGGAGTGTTATCCCTTTCCTTAAAAAATCGCTGATACCATCTGCGTTAATTGGTGGCGTCATCATTTTGATAATCGAGATTATCCTAAATGCAACCGGAGCTAAACTCTTTGGACAACCTGTGATCCAGCAGGATATCATGCAGGTCATTACTTATCACGGTTTAGGAATCGGTTTCGTCGCAATGACTTTGAAGGTCAACGAGAAAAAAGAAAAGGGAAGATTGTTTGCCGGTATACAGAACGGTTTCCTCACAGGCGGAACTTATATGCTCCAGGCTGTTCTTGGACTTGCAGTTACGATTGTCGCCTATTATATAACCCAGAATGCATCTAATACGATTTTCTACTCTTCAGGCGCTATCCTTCCTTTGGCATTTGGACAGGGGCCGGGCAACGCACTTGCATGGGACGTAAACTTCTCAGCCGACTATAGTTCAATGTTCTCCACGAACGGAAGCTTTGGATTATCTCTTGCTTCAATCGGATTCATCGTCGCATCTTTAGTGGGAGTCGCATACATAAACATACAGAAAGCTAGAGGCAAAATCGCTGTTACAGAAAACAAGAGCGATACATATAACACAGTCATCCATGAAGAGAATACAATCGAAGAATCTGACTCAGTCGATAAATTCACGATTCAGGTTGGTTTAGTCGCTTTAGGATATGGCCTTGCGTTTGCCTTTATGTGTGGGCTTGGAGCCATCTCCGATTTCACCAATTCTATCGCTTGGGGATTCAATTTCCTTTGGGGTGTTTTATTCGCAATGTTGATTAAGTTAGTCTACAACCTTCTTAGAAAGAAGAATGTACTAAAAAAGAACTGCATCTCAAATTATCAAATGGATAGAATTTCAGGTTTTGCATTCGACTTGATGATTGTTGCAGGAGTTGCTTCCATCGACATCGGTCAGATAGCAAATTATGTCTGGATTATCGTTATTCTTTCTGTACTCGGAACGATTGGAACTTATGTCTACTGCAGACTTATTTCCAAAATATGTTTCAAGGGTTATGAACACCATGTTTTCGCTATGAATTTCGGAGCATTAACAGGCACTGCATCCAATGGAATGATTCTATTAAAAGAAATCGATCCAAACCTCGAAACACCTACTTCAAGCATCTACATCATCTCTCAAGTTCCAGCTACACTATGCGTCGCTCCACTTCTCTTGCTTATGAACTTCACTGGCAAGAGCGTTACCAACGCACTAATCTCTTTAGGCATATTTACTGTATTGTTCATTGGGTATACTGTATTCCTTGTGTTATCGCCAAAAATGGCAAACAGAGGAGCATCGCGTGGCTAAGAAAAAACAATTTACAACAAAACATAAAGTTCTTGGGGTGTTTTTTCGTCCAATTTATCGTTTGGTTGCACATTGTGCATTCAATATAAAAATTAATAAGTTAAGACTCAATGGGCCTACACTTATTTTGAGCAACCACCAAACAGATCTTGACGCCATCATTATAATGGGCGCCGCGAATAAGCATGTTGAAACCGTCTGTTTAGACACTCTTTTATCAAACGGTTTTACATCGAAGTTTTTACATAGTATCACAGGTCTAATCCCAAAGAAAAAAGGCGCAGTTGATGTCGGATGCGTCGTTAAGATGATGCAATGTCTTAAAGAAGGCGGAAATGTCTTGGTGTTCCCTGAAGGCAATAGAACATACGCTGAATTCCAATATCCATTCAGCGACAGCGTTTTAAAATTAGCAAAAAAGACAAATTCTAGCCTTGTTGTGATGAACATCCATAACGGAACCGGAGTGAGTCCAAGATGGGGCTCAAAGAAGAGAAAAGGCAAAATGTCTGTAGATGTAAAAGCCAGATACTCAGCACAAGAAGTTAAGGTTATGAGCGATGATGAACTATTAGAAAAAGTTAGGCGCGACCTTGTTGTTTTTGACTCAGATTCAGGCATCGAATACAGAAGCAAGGCTCCTGCTGAATATTTAGAAAGGCTCTTATATGTTTGTCCAGAATGCAAATCTCTTTCAACCCTGAGGTCAGAAGGAGACAAAATAAAATGTTCTAGTTGTGGAACATCGTTAACTTATAAAGAGAATCTGACGTTTGAAGATAATAAATATGGATTCCATAAACTTGTTGATTGGTATGTTTTCCAGAAGAACGTTGTTAAGGAAAAGGAAATAGAGTTGGGTCAGTTGATATTCGAAGATGAGATCGAAGACGTTTTCGAATATGAGCTTTTAAAGAAAAGGAAACCGGTTGCTAGTGGTTCAATCAAGCTATACGAAAACAGACTTGTACTGGGAAATTCAGTTGAAATAGACCTATCCACAATTTCTGCCGCTTCTCCAATTTCTGGCCGAAAACTTTCACTGGTTGCCGGAGATAAGAACTATCTAATCGTTGGAAATGAGAGATTTAATCCAGTCAAATATGTCCACATGTTTAACAAGCTTGAAACAGAAATAAAGAGGAAACATTTGGACGAATACTTCAGTCTGGAATAGAGAGGAGTCAATGATTTGGCTCCTTTTATTTATGTTCACATAAGAACTTAAATAAGAGAGTTTATGACATAAATATTGTCTTTGTTCAAAAGTTATGTATTATCTCATTATCACTAAGTGAGGTCCTAATTTATGAAGTCTAAGATTTTACGCATACTTGAAAAGAATGCACGTATCACAACAGAAGAAATCGCCAAAATGATTGGTGAGGAGGAAACTAGCGTTGTTGCCGCCATCACGGAGATGGAAGCCGATAAGGTCATCTGTGGATATGGAGCCATCATCAATTGGGATAAAGTTACAGATGAAAAAGTTAACGCGATCATTGAAGTTAAGGTCGTTCCTCAAAGAGGAAGCGGCTTCGATAGAATCGCTAATAGAATCGCAAAATTCGATGAAGTCAGCGCTGTTTATCTCATGTCAGGAGGCAACTATGACTTCTTTGTTGAAATCCAAAGCAAGAGCATGAAGGAAGTCTCAGCGTTTGTTTTCAATAAACTATCAGCATTAGATTCAATACAGAGCACTGCTACACACTTTGTGTTAAAGAAATATAAAGATAATGCAATCATCCTTGATGACGAAAAGGTTGATCGCAGAGAGATGTTAGAAATATGAGAGACTTTTTAAACGAAAAACTTAAAACAATTAAGCCTTCCGGAATTCGTAAGTTCTTTGATATTGCTAACAAGATTCCTGACTGTGTGTCTCTTGGTGTTGGTGAGCCTGATTTTGATACACCATGGCACATTACAGAGGAGGGCATTTATTCACTTGAAAAAGGTTATACCTTTTACACATCCAATACAGGTATGCCTGAATTGAGGGAAGAGATTTCAAAGTGGAACAAACGCAAATACGATTTGGATTATTCCAAGGATGACATCATTGTTACATGTGGCGGCTCTGAGGCTATTGATATCGCTCTCAGAGCAACAACAAACCCTGGTGATGAAGTTATCATTCTCCAGCCATGTTATGTCTGCTATGAACCTGACGTAATTCTTGCAGGCGGAGTTGCTAAGATCATAAACCTCCAGGAAAAGAATCAATTCAGATTAACGGCCGAGGAACTTGAAGCCGCTATTACCCCTAAGACAAAGACGCTCATAATGAATTTCCCTAATAATCCTACAGGCGGAGTTATGGAAAGGGAGGATCTAGAAAAAATTGCAGAAGTAATCATCAAGCACGATTTGTTGGTTATCTCAGATGAGATTTATTCCGAACTCACTTATTCAAATAAGCACGTTTCTATTGGATCGCTTCCTGGAATGAAGGAAAGGACCATTATCGTTAACGGATTCTCAAAAGCGTATTCAATGACCGGATGGAGACTTGGATATGTCATGGGTCCTAGCGTAATCATGAGCCAGATGAAGAAAATTCATCAGTTCGTAATCATGTGTGCGACTACCCCTTCACAATATGCCGGAATAGAGGCTCTTAAAAATGGCGATGAAGATATACAGAACATGAGGGAGGAATATGACCAAAGACGCCACTACCTCTTAGCTGAATTTGAAAGATTAGGACTTCCATGTTTTGAACCAAAAGGGGCGTTCTACCTTTTCCCAAATATCTCAAAATTCGGAATGACCAGCGAGGAGTTTGCAACAGACTTATTGCAGAAGGAACATGTTGTCGTAGTTCCTGGAACAGCATTCGGAGATTGCGGAGAAGGCTTTGTTAGAATCTCATACGCCTATAGCCTTGATTCATTGAAAGAGGCCATTAGGAGAATCGAGAAATACCTTAAAGAGAACTTCTAAAACAAAAAGCACCAGCCGGTGCTTTTTTAATTATCCGCAGTTGTACCAGTATTTTCAGGTGTTGTATCGTGGTAAATAATCTCACCATTCTTGATGAATGTTGATTTAATTCCTTTTACGCACGCTTCGATCTGAGACTTCCAATCCCATTTGGATTCAAAGAACTCGCAGTCCTTAATCCTTGGCTTTGTTTTAGGTTTCTTTGGGGTGAAGATGGTACAGCAGTCTTCATATGGACGAATGCTTATTTCATAAGTTCCGATTTTCTTTGCTATATCGATACACTCGTTCTTATCCATGACTGCAAGAGGTCTGATGATTGGGTAATTAGTAACATCATTGATGGCTATCATTGATTCAAGAGTTTGTGAAGCAACTTGGCCAACCGATTCGCCCGTTGCAATACCATGACAATTATGTTCTTTAGCAACCTCGGTCGCGATTCTCATCATCATTCTTCTCATTATCGTGATGCAATATGGTTCATCAACATGTTCATAGATTGCTAGCTGCAATTCGGTGAAAGGAACGATGTTTAATTTAACATCTTCCTGATATGTGTTAATTGTTTTGATGATGTCCGTTAATTTATCAATGACCGCTTCAGATGTGTATGGAGGCGATGCGAAGTGCAGAGTCTCAATCTTGATACCGCGTCTAATAAGCTGATACGCGGCGACAGGAGAATCTATGCCACCCGATAAAAGGAGCATAACCTTTCCATTCATTCCCAAAGGGTAACCACCGCAACCTTTGAATTCATGACATGAGATGCATGCACAGGACTCTCTAATATCTACCGTGATTGTTATATCAGGGTTATGAAGGTCAACAGTGTATTTCTTTGTCTTAAGAATCGGCGTAGCAACAGCGTTACAGATTCCATAGGAATCAAGTTCAAAGCGCTTGTCAGCCCTTTTTGCTTTCACTTTGAATGTTGATCCATCTTCGCCCTCGATAAGTTCTAGAGCGGTCTTTTCGATGATTTCCATCGATTTCTCAACCTTCACTACAGGTGTTATTCTCTGGATTCCAGAAACTTCCTGAAGTCTAACGATTAAATCCTGTATATCGTAATACTCGGTTGTGACGTATGTATGGTCTCTATCACATGTTACCTTTGATTCAGGAAAGTCATTTGCAAGAGCATGTCTGATATTTCTATTCAAACAGCTTATGAACAATTTCTTGTTGCCACCTTTAGTGGAGAGTTCTCCATAGTGAATCATTATGTATGAATAGTTCATTTTACAAACTCCCTTCCGGCTGTTGTTGCCAATATATTCTTCAATGTAGTTATGAATGTATCTATCTCTTCTTCAGTGTTATTAGGCGAAACCGACACTCTAATAGAGTTCCTAGCCTCAACTTCAGTCTTGCTTAAAGCAAGAAGGAC
This sequence comes from Bacilli bacterium, assembly GCA_024408235.1. GTDB lineage: Bacteria > Bacillota_I > Bacilli_A > RFN20 > CAG-826 > UBA4951. The sequence goes on along the minus strand of JAKSVF010000010.1, from coordinate 3,397 downwards.
ATAGGATATTGGCTCTCCCTTCGAAGAACAGGCTGAAACACTTGAAACGTATATCTCTTTTTGCGACAAAGCCTCAAGTACTACTGAGGATTTATGGTTTTCCAAAGAGAAGTTAAGAACAAACGGAGACGAATTAATCGGAGAGTTAATTGTCACCTCTTCAATTGTTGATAACCCTTCTAGCAAACGACATTTTAATGAAGTTACCTTAGCGATATTTGCACCCATCTCTTTTAAGGTTTTCGTCAAGGCTAAGTCCATGCAAATAGATCCCGCTAAATCAACGGTGCCAGCCCTAATTCCGAATTCCTGTTCACCGCCATCTAGTAAAGGCGCCAATTGGATGCTCTTCTTGTAAAGAAGCGCGCCATTACCCTTGAGACCACCAATCTTGTGCGACGAGAAAGAAATGAGGTCAATTTTTGAATAATCAACTTTGACCTTTCCCATAGATTGAGTGGCATCACTGTGGAAGAATGCTTTAGGGTATTTATGGACAATCTCAGCGTATTTTCCAACTGGGAAAATAGATCCAACCTCATTGTTAACTGCCATGATTGAAACAAGAATAGTTTCCTTGTTCATCGCCTTTTCCAAATCCAAAGGATCGACATACCCATCTTTGTTTACATGCAAGAACACAACATCAAACCCCTCGGATTCAAGTTCTTTGAATGCGTTAAGTACAGATGGGTGTTCTACTTCGCTTGTAATTACTCTTTTGCCTCTATTTGAATACTTGTGAGCAATGCCTTTGATAATCAAATTGTTTGATTCAGAAGCACAACTTGTAAATATCATTTCATGCGTCTTCTGGAGATTAAGTAACGTCTTGATGTGGTTTCTTGCATCATCAAGTCTTCTAAGAGATGCCCTACCGATTGCGTGCGTTGATGAAGTATTAGCAAAAGACTCCAATGATACTTTGGAGAACATCTCTAAAACTTCTGCGTACGGTCTTGTGGTCGCGGCATTATCTAAATAAATCATGTGTTATTTTCTTGTAGGATCCTGATCTTCTAGTGTGTTAATTGATGTGACAAGAACAATAGATTTCTCAAAATCACCATCAAAGAAGAAATTCTCTGATTGTTTGATTGTTGCATCGACGTCAGGGTTAGGTGCCCTATGTCTATTTGCAATAACAATAGCGGTTTCGGCCCTGTTCATATCCTTTAAAGTCTTGTTGACAGAGTCGATGAAACCTTGTCCATCTTTTAAAAGCTGTTGGTGACGAGCTTCAACGAGTTTTACATTTATAGGCTTAGTGTGAATGATGTGATTCAATTCGTCGAATAAGTTATGGAGGTTGTCAATTGTATCAATATATCTGTTGGTTACCGACTCAATTCTAATTTCGTCAATAAGAGACTCAGCATCTCTGACTTTTAAGTAGTACTCTGCGAGATCTTCCATAGCTTCTTCAGACTCTCTCTTAAGAGAGAATAAGTAAGTCATAAAACCGTCGAGCGCTTCTTTAGCAGCGACGGTCTCTGATTTCAAAGCTAAAACCTTAGACAAAAGAACGGTGAATGGTTGCTTGGTAGCGCTATTGATGAATGAATCAAGATTACGCTTGGTTGAATTGGTCTTTTCGATGAGATTGCCGATCTGGTTAAGTTTTTCATCATCTTCTGCATCGATAAGATAAATCTCTCTAATGGTTGTAAGAGTGTTGGTTAAACGGATGTGCTCCTTTGATACATCCTGCTGGAAGCCATCTGTCTGGTTGATGATTTCAACGAATCTATCTCTTGCTGATAATTCTTCATCAAACTTTCTAGAAGCTTCATCGATTGTCGAATGTATATTGTTGATTTCATCCTGAACACCTGTAAGTTTAAGTGTTTTGACTTGTGAGGAAAGAACGGCGACCTTATCGCTTAAATCCTGGATGAGTTGATACGAGCATTCTTGGTATAAAGGAAGTCCCTCTTTGGTGAGCTCCTCAAAACGATTTTTGAGAGAGGTGATATTATCTGGAAGGACGTTTGTTAACTGGAGGCAAACCTCAGGTAGTATCGCTAGATTCTCCTGAATCAAATTGACGGCAGGCTCAACCTGAGACTCAAGGATTTTCTTAGCCTCTTCATATCTAGCGCCTTCAATATCAGCTTCGCACTGCTCAAAGAGTTCGTCCAAGCGTTTGAAAACATTTTCAAACACGCTGACGACAAGATTCAATTCTGAAACATGGTTGTTATAAACAATCTTGACTTGTCTTAACTGGGATTTGAGGCCATTCAACAATTCATTGCATCTGTTCTCCACCTCAAATTTTGCCTTAAGACTTGAATACAAGTTATTAACTGAGTCGCAATACTCATTAACGCTCTGCTTAACATCAACAAGCCTATCAGTAAGCTCATTTACACGTCCATCATCCAGGAGGTGCTTGATCTCCTTAAGTTTAAATGACATTGTAGCGTCGCTGATGTCTCTAATATCTTTATATCTTCTCTGCCAATCACCGAAATCGTTTATATAAACGATGTTGAGGTTTGAAATCGTTTCGAGTCTTTTGATCAACGTATTAACATCGCCGAACAATAATCCATGCGCAGTGCTATATTTGGACATGAGATCAGAAACCTGTTTTTTGAGCCTGAGACGTTTGATTACTAGGAAATAAAGAAGAACTCCTAAGAGCAATAAAACAATAACTCCAGCAATGATGCCTACGATAATGAATGGAAGGTTAGAGTTGGTGCCTTCCGCTAAAATTGAATGATAAAAGCTATTAATAAACATATTAATAAATATACACTAAAGAAAGCCGAATTGACTATTGAATTACAAAAACTCGTGAAAAAGAGATAATTCGCTAAAAATGAGACGAATTTTGTTGACGAGACGGGATTCAATACTTATTGTATTAGTCGCGTGAAAAGTTAGCAGGCTTTTACGTTTCCGTCTGACGTCCCTCAATTTAGAGTGGTAGGTCCAGCTAAAGTGACCGAAGGAGAGACACCCGGGAAATGGGAGAAGCATCCAACACTTTGTTCCGCAAAGAAAGGAGACATTTTAGATATGTCAAGATACACAGGTTCCACATGGAAAAAATCACGTCACCTCAGCTTCTCAATCTTAGAGACAGGTGATGAGCTCAAGAAGAGAGCTTATGGTCCAGGCCAGCACGGTCAGGACAGAAAGAGAAAACCATCAGAGTATGGTTCTCAGTTAGCTGAAAAGCAGAAACTCCGTAACTACTACGGTGTCTCAGAAAAGCAGTTCAGAAGACTCTTCGTCATGGCAAAGAAAGACAAGACCACAGTTACAGGTCTCGCATTCTTCAGAATCCTCGAATCAAGACTCGACAACCTCGTTTACAGAATGGGCTTTGCTCGCACACGTGCAGCTGCTCGTCAGTTAGTCAACCACGGTCACGTCACAGTCA
>JAKSVF010000001.1 GCA_024408235.1 Bacilli bacterium | reverse complement strand
GCTCGCACACGTGCAGCTGCTCGTCAGTTAGTCAACCACGGTCACGTCACAGTCAACGGCAAGAAAGTCGACATCGCATCATACTTATGCAACGTCGGTGATGTCGTCGCATTCAAGGAAACATCCCCATTAAAGGTTGTTAAAGAATCAGTCGAAGGAAAGCCAACAATCCCAGGCTTCGTCACAGTTGAAGCAGAAAAGTTCTCAGGCGTCTTCGCAAGACTCCCAGAGAGAAACGAACTTCCAAAAGACATCAACGAAGCTCAGATCATCGAATACTACAACAGACTTCTCTAATCTGTTGCCACTATCGCAGATCAAGATACGCATCCACCTGTGGGTGCGTTTTTCTTTATCTTTGCGCATAAGAAAAAGCCCAACTTGAATTGGGCTTAATTTCTAGTTTAGAAGTCAAGTTTGAAGAATAACTTTCCGTATGTTGGATAAGTGAAGAGCTCTGATGAGAGAAGACCTTCAATAGCATCATACTTTGCTCTAATTGACTCATGGAGTGGAACACCATGTTCAAGGAGATACAAACCGGTTTCCTTGTTTGAATCAAACTTCTTGGAATCTGCAATAACCTTATCAAGCTCAGCAATTTCTTTTGCCGTAGCATCGACGAAGTCAGTGAGTTTAGCAATTGTTTCCTTAAAGTAGACTGGCATAAATTCTCCAGTAGAAGCCAAGTCTTTGATGTTCTTACCAATTACTGGATAGACTTTAGTCTTCATCATATCTGATACTGTCTTAAGCTCGATTGCCTTAACCTTAGCGTAAGTTTCATACATAACATCAAGTCTAGATGTAACTTCTTCAGATGAGAGAGCGCCTTCTTTGATTAAAACATCCGCTGAATTGTGATCTTCAACATATTTAATTGTCTCGACCCATGTCTTGATATTTAAGAGTCCGCGCTTCTCTGCTTCGCTGACCCATGCATTTGCATAGCCATCTCCACCGAATAAGATTCTTCTGTGTTTTTTAACAATATCAACACAGATATCAAGAGCAGCTTTTCTAATATCCTGACGATACTTATGCGATTCAATTTCATCTGCAATCTCATTTAGAGATTCTGCCATGATTGAGTTAAGCGCAACGTTAAGATAACCTGCTGACATGCTTGAGCCTAAGGCGCGAACTTCGAACTTGTTACCTGTGAATGCGACTGGTGATGTTCTGTTTCTATCGGAGTTATCACGTGGTAAGTAGCTTAAATTAGAAATGCCGAAGTCCTTGAGAGAATTTTTAGCATATGTTTTTGGTTTGTCATCAACAAGTGAATCCAAGACTTCTTCAATTACGCTTCCAAGGAAAATAGAGATAATAGCTGGAGGAGCTTCATTAGCGCCTAAACGATAGTCGTTACCCGGGCATGATGTGAAGAGTCTAATTAATTCTGGATGTGTATCTACAGCTTTAATAAATGCGCATAAGAATGTTAGGAACTGAATATTCTCATGTGGATTCTTTCCTGGATCAAAAAGATTGACTCCTGTGTTTGTGGTTAAGCTCCAGTTGTTGTGTTTACCTGAACCGTTAATTCCTGCAAATGGTTTTTCATGGAGTAAGCAGACTAAATCATGCTTTAATGCTGTCTTCTGGAGAACATCCATGATGATTTGGTTCTGATCGATCGCAATGTTTGTGTCTGCAAAGATTGGAGCGAGCTCAAACTGGCCAGGGGCAACTTCGTTGTGCTCGGTCTTTGCAAAGATACCAAGTCTCCATAAATGAGCGTTAACATCTTTCATGAAATCCTGAACTCTTGTTGGGATCGTACCGAAATAATGGGTCTCAAGTTCCTGTCCCTTAGGAGGAAGAGAACCAATTACTGTCTTACCCGTTAAGACCAAATCTTCTCTTGCCAAGAAGTCTTCTTTAGTTACAAGGAAATATTCCTGTTCGAGGCCGACTGATGATGTAACTCTTGTAACCGACTTATCGCCGAATGCATTAATGACTCTGCAAGAAGCCTTCGAGACGGACTCCATCGACTTGAGTAATGGTCCCTTGAAGTCTAAAGCTTCGCCTTTATACGAAACGAAGATTGTAGGAATGAATAAAACACCGTCCTTAATGAATGCTGGTGATGTGCAATCCCAATATGTGTATCCACGTGCTTCAAATGTAGCACGTAAACCACCTGAAGGGAATGATGATGCGTCAGGTTCGCCTTTGATAAGGTTCTTTCCAGAGAACTTAGCAAGTGGCTTGCCTTCTCTGTCCATGTCAAGGAAAGAGTCATGCTTCTCAGCAGTAGCTCCGGTCAATGGTTGGAACCAATGTGTGTAATGTGTGCATCCTTTTGATAATGCCCAAGTCTTCATCTCATGAGCAATGACATCGGCTGTTTCTCTATCAAGAGCAGCCTTGTTGTTCATAGTATCGACCCATCTTTTATAAACAGGGGATGGGAGAAGTTCTTTCATCTTCTTATCGTCGAATACGTCTAAACCAAATTCTTCAACAATTTTTTCCATAGTTATTTTCCTCTATGGACGCAATTATGCACGCATGGATAAAAAAGGAAAGTGTTATTTTTAAAAAATCAGACTTTTCTAGAAATTCTTGATTTTTGAAAGCGGTTTTATCATTTTTAAGCGTTATTTTTGATAGTTTTGTCTATTTTTTGATTATAATTCCTCATTTTTTACAATTTTTAGCCAATTCAATGAAAAAAGGATGTTTATTCAACACCCTATTTATTTCTCAATTCTTTTATGTCGATTACATCCGGATTCATCCACTCATCAATATTGACTTTGAAGAACTTGTCAGTTGATGCGCCGTAATCTACATAGACGTTTTTATGCTTTTGTGTCCAAGTGCCATCAGGTTTAACGCTAATAACTGTACATCCTCTTTGCTTGCCCCACTTTGCAATTCCAGTGTATGCAGTGTTATCGAGCGAATACCCATAAGAGAGGGTGACGCCTTTATACTCCACTACAGCATTATTTGTGTGATCATGACCGACAAAGACTCCTTCCATGGTGTTAATACCTTCTGGACCCATTCTTTCAAAGAACTTGTCGATATCCTCAGGTGCGGTCTCTCTATCTTTACAACCGCCATACCAGATACGACCGCCATCTATCTTCTCGGAAGCTTCTTCATCCCATACGCCTTCAATGTATTTTGTTGTAGCCGTGTCTTGCCAATTATTGTTCTTGAGTTCTCTAAAGGCAGTCTCGAATTCTCCGGTCGGAATGTGATGGAAGAATAAAGATTTAACATCCTCCCCTGCTTTTGAGGACAAATCCTTTATCGTAGATTCGGCCCAGTCGATTTGTTTTTCGTGGATGACATCATATTCCCAGTTGATAGATGCACTGATGGAACGAGATATATAGTCGTTTGAATCGATTAGCATCAACGCTTTTCTAATTGTCCCATCATTGTTTTTCAGGACAACACATTGATTGGTGACGCTTGGCATCTTATTGTCGGTATCGCTATATTCTGAGTCGAAGAAGCAGTACTTGTACTTATCTTTCATGTATAAGTTTCCAAGATTCTTTCTCTTCGTGAAGTCAAAACTCTCAGTGTCGTGGTTACCAAACACAGTCGTGAAGTAGACATTTTCGTGTTCAAAGAGTTCGAGGATTACTTTAGATGCCGCTTTATTGTTAAAGGTACCACCACCATTGAAAATCGGACCTGGTGCACAGAAAACGTTATCTCCATCAAGAACAACAAAGTCAGGTTTTTCTTGCTGCAACATCGTGATTATCTCATAGATGGTTTTCTTATCTTCTCTAGTGGTCCAACTTCCGCCTCCAATATGGATATCGGTAAGTTGCATTATCTTGATATCTTTATCGGTCTTGAAGGTAATGTGGCCATCTTCCATCTGAGGAACAAGTCTATCCGCATCATATTCAACGGCGTCAAATGAGTGTATGTAGTTCTTTAGCGCTGATCGTTCAATTCCGTTGGATGCAGATATGCCTCCAGCCGCCAAAACGATTAACCCCAAAATGCCGTATGCTATATAACGTTTCTTGAATTTTCCCATACAAGTACCTTCTATCGTCGATAGAATCTTTCTTCCTATATTATATAGAGCATAAAAAAATAAAAAAAGAACACCCGAAGGTGCCCTCCCCACATCACTCGCTTTCGGCGCCTTTCTCCTTACCTCACGGTATTATTGGCCTAGCCTATGCGGCAGGATGTATCCTGCTATTTGCCGTCTGCTTAGCTTAATGAGTTTTCGCCTGAGATCCGTTTCCGGAGCAACTCAAACTTGTCTCATTCGATTAACATCAATCTTTCTTCCGCCTCGCGGCTTCCGCTGATGATTGATGCTGCGGATGGTTGGTCCGCCTTGCCATTGTCTAAGTGGATCTGCTCGAGAACCCTTTCTCAGTTCACCGAAGTGAACGCTGATTCCGAATTCCGTCATCGCTTCATTCGATAGCTTCGTCGATGCCCTTACGAGCATTCCCTTTACCTATCGCCTTGGCAGACTTCCGTCTGCTTTCCACTCTTTCAGCTAGCTGTGCTCGGCTCTCTTCTTCCCAAAGCTTTTTTCCTTGGGTTTCGGTCGGCTGTCATTGCTACAGACTGAGGTGGGTCCAGCTCACCAGGTGGGCTGAATCAGAGGCCTCAGCAGCTCCTTGATTTCTCAAGGACGCTAACTGGTCAATGGATTCACATCCTGAAGCATCTTACTTTAGATTCTCTCGAATCATTTCGAGTCAGGCTTCGCTAGATGCGTCGGTCATCGTTGAGCTTGGACTTATTACTAAGTCTTCCGCCCTAGATGGCACCAGAAGGAATCTCTTCCTTATTGGCAACTGTCCGATGGGTTCCAGTCTCGCTTCCGGGCTTCCGCGAGGGAAGTTCCTTTGCTACTTCTGTCCTGCGATCAACTCTTCGTTTCCGCTTCGCCTCTTTAAAGGTCTGCGACTCGTTTAGTTTTGACCACCGGTGTCAAGGGGCTTCATTCGCTCATATCGCTATGAGTGTGGGTGCCTCTCCATCAAGCGCTTACGCTCTTGACCATCGGTCAGACGGTTTTCTCAAGTATCTTCTTGGGCTCGGTATCTTTCGCAAGACCCGTGGGCTTTCGTCACCTTGAGTAATGATGCCGCGAATTTGAGATATTCATTAGTCTTTGACTAATGCTGTACTCATTTCTGAGCCGCTTCTCAACCGCGGAAGACATAATATACGCTAGAGGAATTACATCGTCAATACCTTTTTATAAAAATTTTTAAAATATTTTTTTATCTTAAGATAAGTTATTTTGCCTAAACCATTTATCTATTATTTATATATTATTTATATAGATTTAATACAGAGTGAGGCGACTTATGAAAAACAGAATCGGTTTTAGGATGTGGATATTTATTGTCCTTATTGGTTTTATCGGCCAACTAGCCTGGGCGATAGAAAACATGTATCTTAATACATACATAACCTATTTGAATTTCTCCGCTCCAGCTGGACAGGCTTTCAATTATTCTCTATTCATTGCAATAACCACTGCAGCTTCTGCGATTGTGGCAACTTTAACAACAATCTTTATGGGAAGCCTTACAGATAAAGTCGGGCACAAAAGAGAGTTTATTTCTCTCGGATATATCTTATGGGGTTTTGCTACCGCGTCATTTGGCTTATTAAATGTAAACTCGACAAGCAAAATACTTCCGGTCGCCATGATATCCTCATCCGCAGCAATCTTGGTAATCGTGATCGACTGCGTTATGACGTTCTTTGGCTCAACGTCAAACGACGCCGCTTTCAACTCATATGTAACGCGCAATATAGAGAATAAAGACAAATCAAAAGTTGAGGGTGTCTTATCTGTCCTGCCTCTAGTTGCTATGTTGTTGATTTTCGTATTACTAAATGGCCTAACAACAGACTCAGCTCCTGGTGTCCATGACGCAAAATGGGATTTGTTCTTCTATCTTATCGGTGGGTCGGTAGTCGTCGTCGGAATCATCTCTTTCTTCTTAATTCCTAAAGGCAAACCGGAGGAACCAAGGAATGAGAAATACGGTCGCATTTTAATGGAGGGTTTTAAGCCTTCGACAATAAAAGCCAATCTCGACCTTTACATAATCCTCATCATCTACTTTATTTACGCAACGGCAACGCAGGTCTTCTTCCCTTACTTAATGGTGTATATGGAAAGAACATGCTTGATTGCGAATTCAGGAACAGGCTTTCTAACGCCATTTGCAATAGTAATGGCCGTCGCACTGCTTATCGGATCTGTATTAAGCGTTGTTTTGGGCTTCATGGCGGACAAGTTAGGCAAAAACAAGATGATAATCCCAACTTTTGCCATTTATGCCTTAGGAATCCTCTTAATGTTCTTTATACCAATTGTCGGCAATGACGGATCCACCATTAGAACCGTATTTGCGGCATCATCAGGTCTGATTATGATCCTTGGATATGTGGGTGTGCCAACAATCATCAATGCGCTTGTACGTGAATATATACCAGAGAACAAAGAAGGTTCGTTCATGGGAGTCCGCATGCTATTCGTTGTCGCCTTACCAATGTGTGTTGGTCCATTCATTGGTGATGCACTCAATGGAGCATTTGGCAAGACTTATGTTAATGAGTTTGGAGACATCAGCGCAGTTCCATCGAACTATGGATATGTTGTTGGAGCCTTGATACTGGCTCTAGCGATAATCCCAATCATCATCTATTTAAGAAGGTTGAAGAAAAAAGCATAAGAAAAGGCCTGGCAATTAAAGCCGGGCCTGTTTAGTTTATTTCTTAACGATAGCGTTCAACGTGTCGCCAATGTGAGCGTTGATGTATGAAGACCACTTAGTTTCAACATCAGATGTCCAGTTATTTCCGCCTTCATTGAGGTTCTTGAATTCGCCAACAACGTTGATGATTGAGATGTTCAAATTCAATGAGAGCGTGGATAAGATGTCCGCATCATTTGCTGTGAATGTGATATCTGCAACACCAAGTGCGTTGTTTCCAGCAAGTTCGCCAACATCAAGGCCCATGTTCCACATGTGTGATGATTCTGTGTACTGGAACTTAGTAATCATTTCATCATACTGGATAGGAGCTGTTCTTTCTGTTGGTTTCATGAGTTCATCCATGTTGATCAAACCAGCATCAAGACCAAGTACATAGTTGATTAAGACATCAGCCATGTTATCAAGGAAGAAGGTCTGAGTCATTCTGTATGAATCTTCGCTGTTCCAAGCGGTGATAACGCTAGAGATCTTATCTCTTCTGTGGAGGTAGAAGTAATCGTTCGTGTAGATGAATGTAAGGTATCTCTTAGCACCAGAAATCCATGATGTGATATTTGAGGTGTTGAGACCTGCTCTTAATGGAATTTCAGCTGTGCCATAAACCTTAACATCATCAGCTGAATCAAAGACATAGAAGTCTAATGGGATGTCGAGAACGCTGACGATAGAGCCAATCTTAACCTTAAGGTTAGCTGTTAAATGGAATGATTCGAGTTTAGCGGTTGTGTAGAAGCAATCGATTAAATCTTTAATCTTTGAGAAATCCCAGAACTGGTCTTCGGCAATGGATGACAAGAACTGAGTATTGACATCGTCATAGTCAACAAGTTTCGCTTTAACATCGATGGTCATATCGTTAACCGCCATCTGAACTCTTAAGTAGTCGAGCTCACCAGTGACTGTTCTCTTTATGTCCAGTGTAATATCTGAGTCGAAGCCAAGGTCAGCAGCATTGATAACGAATGTCATACCACCATCTTCATTGACAGAGGCGCTTCTTAGGATGTTTGCCTGAAGAAGAGCAAAGTAATTGCCGTTTTGAATATCAGCGATGATTCCATCCATGGACATCTCTGTTAAAGATCCTGTGAATTTTGTAATCTTTGGATCTTTGTCATTAATGACATCCATGACAAGTCCAACAATATCCTTTAATGTCTGGAATCTGAACTTGCCTTTCAATGATTTACCGTTCTGAGGACCAGTCTGATAGACAAACTTCATGTCTTCAAAACCATCAACATCGATTGTGAGATCGTGATTGATGTCTCCGAATTTGGCATCACGTTCAATGACATTGAGGTGAGCGTTTCCGATAGCACCAACTGTGTCGAACTGGGTTTCAGCCGTGAAGTCGAATCCTAAATAATCGCCAGTGCCATTAATTGAACCTTCTAAGGCGAGGCCAGCCTTCTTTGCCTGAGCGATGTTATAGAACTGGTCGTAAATGTTTACGAGTTTAGGCATTTCAGGATAATCAGCGATTTCAAATGTCTTAGCTTCGTAATCCTCTAATTCAAAAGTTGCGTTAAGCTCGAATGTTGAGAACTTAGCATTGTTGATAGCAATTGCTGCAAAGCTTGTAGCGGTTGATTGAGCATCGAGTGTAACCACTACTTCAGAATCGTTTCCAAGACCGAATTCATCGAGTGCTACCGCGATTTCTATCTTATTATCTTCACAGTGTACCGACTTTAAGAGTTCGATTACTCCCTGATAACGTCCTGCCTTGATTTCTCTAATTAAATCACCCTCTGTGATGAAATCGGTAAGATCAGCCATAGATGAGGCATCAGCATCTCCCATGTCGGACTGAATCTTTCCAACGAGTTCGCCGATTGAAGTTGTAGTCAAAGAAGCTTTAAAGATATCGTTATAATTGAAGAAAATCGAGTCATCCTGATATCCAGCAGCAAGACTCTTGTTATATGTCTTAACTTCGCCGTCTTTTTCTACGTCATTTGAGAGATCGGCTGAGAGATTGAATACACTGTTATCAATATCGGCGTTAACATTTGCAGTGAAGTTTAGCTCTTCAACCTGTTCGGTCTCCTTTGTTGAATAATCATGAGAGACTGTCGCATTCAAATTGAATCCGAATTTTCTTGTTCCTGCGAGGTCATAGAAACCTTGGATTAAATCCCAGCTGCTGACAAAGTGGAGGTAATCTTCCTTATTGCCAACAGGAGCGAATTCTCCAGCTGAGGCTGCAATTCCAGTGTCCATAAGAACAGAAATATGAGCATCTCCAACAGCAATATCCGCAATTTCGAGTTTCTTTAAGTTATAGTCTAAATCAGATTCGATATGTGCATTGAGAGCAAAGGAACCGGTATCGAGATTTAATTCGTAGCCATATCCCCAATCGCCTTCAGAAACGCATTCGATTCCGAAATCAAGTCCGCTTGTCGACATGCTTGATGTGTCAAGAAGTCCGCCATAAGTCTTGATATCCCAAATATCGGAATCTGCTCCGACAAGATCGACAATATGGAGAATAAGCGTATCGAGATCGCCGCCAACCATCTTGTATTTAACACCAGACTTCTCAGCAAATGTTTTGACATCACTGTGTTCGGTTAATGATAAGTAAAGTCCATCGTCTGCCATTGTGGCTTCAAGGTCTTTCTTTACTCCGTTGTAATCGAGCATCAAATCAAGTTTTAAGTTGATGTCATCTAGATCCTGCATTCCAAAAGCAAGAGTTCCGTTTAAAGAAATCTCGTTTCCTGTTGAAGGATCATCATCTTTATCAGGGAAATCGATTGTTACATTAACATCACCTGAAATATGAGGTTCAGATGCAAGTCTTGCAATCAATAAGTCTGCGTGTGATGGCGCTTCAACTTCTGGAAGAGGCAAATCTGTGCCTTCATGTGCTGGTGGAGGCGTTTCTCTAACTCTTTCAGGTATTGAGAAGAATGCAATAGATGCAGCAATTCCGAAGATTGATAAGAACAATCCAGAATAGCCTAGTATCTTCTTTCCTTTTCCGCTTTTATTTTCAGCCATAAATGTGACTCCTTAAATCTTAATATACATACACGTACTCGCACGGGGTGGAGAGTTTAGGTATCTCAATATCACCATCGTATTGGTAACGTGACGTCATGGTGCATGTTACGTATGCGCCGATACTGCCTGTGTTAGCGAAATATTTCTCAATCGCTAACGATTTCGACAACTTGAGGTCTAGATCTGTTTCAAATACAAGATGGCAGTACTCAAATGAAGGGAACTTAGGTAAATCAGATAGGCTCTTCATTTCGTAAATGTATTTGATGACGGTCGTTGTAGGATCCATCTCAAGATCTATGACATAACCACTATCGGTCTTAACCACCTCGGTCTTACCATATGCCTTCGAATGTAACTGGTCATTGGTCAAGACGGTTCTATCGTTGATAACATGAGCGATAGGCGTTGAGATTGGTCTTCCCCATTGTGCCGAATACTCATCTTTAGTTTGAACTGTCGGTTCATCTGCATCGAATACTCCAACTTCAACATTCGAACCTTTGCATTTGCCAAAATAAGTAGTTAGTTCGTCGCCCTCCTCATAGAATCGCCAAGCAATGTTTACGACCGAGGATAACGAATTAGATTCCTTGAAGAATTTGTTGCCAACCTTAATGGCGGTAGATCTAATTTCCTGGTCAACAACAGAAGCGCGTCCAGTTCCATAACCTTGACAGAGAACCCTATCTTGATGCGCATATAAGGCGAGCGCTAGGTTGGCCATCTGAGCAGGAGAATACTTATCTTCCCAAACAACTTTTGCGCCAGAATTCATTTCCTTTTGGTAGGACTGATAATATTGATTGTAATCAACGTTAAAGCTGTTAACGTCGATTGCGCCATAGTCAACAGTTTCACCTCCATAGAAGGAATTGTGGAACCAGATACCAAATCCAATACCGGATCCAGCGGCTGTAATCGCAACTGCCGAGATTGTAATCCAAGTGCTAAGTTTTACAGTTTTTAGTTTCGTGATTAAGTTCATATGCGTAACGCCAGTATGTATTGTACATACATATACACGCAACTTGTATCTAGGCACGCGCTATGAGCGTGTAGAATTCAATTCTTCAAATCGTAGAATTGAGAATGTTCAGATTCCATCGAAAGAAAATTGATGCTTCTTTATCTTGTTCTCAAAACTAGATGAATGAATATTCCGGAAAAATCTTGAAGATTTTAGTTAAATATAATAAGGTTTTCTCGTCAATTATGGCTGAATTAAACGAAATAGTAGCAACAAATCTAATAGAGTTGAGAAAGAGAAAACATCTAACTCAAGTCGAACTTGCTGAACAAATTGGATATAGTGACAAGAGCATATCAAAATGGGAATTGGGCAAATCCATTCCGAGCGTCGATATTCTAAAACAGTTCGCAGATTTTTATGGTGTTACGGTTGATTTTTTGATCACTGAAAACGCAGCAAAGAAAAAGATTTCAGTAGATAAATCTATGCAACATCTTGGCCACAAGATCACGTTCATACTGTTAGGAGTATGCGTTGTTTGGCTTATTGTGATTGCAATATTTGTTGCAAACATGAGTGTCGAAGGTTCATGGGTTGTGTTTGTTTGGGGCGCTCCAGCAACCGCTCTCCTCGTTTCAATGTTCTCTTACTTCTATTGGAAAAGGCGTCTTCCGTTTTGGATTTCTTCCTCCGCATTCGCATGGGCAATCATTACAGCTTTCTTTGTTACTTACATTCCTCAGGGCGATTATCTCTGGTACTTGTATTTGATAGGAATCCCAGTACAGGCCGGAATAATTCTACTTGCTTTACTAAAATAAAAATGCCGAGTTGTACGGCATTTTTAAATGTTTTCTAGTTCGTCAATTAGAATAAATTCATACATGACATGCATATTTGCAGCCTGTCTTTTCCTTGATTCTAACTCAGCCTTGTTTAGGCAAAGGAGATAATCCGTATTGTTTCCGAACCTAACAAAAAGGAGATCACGTTTATAAGCGATATCGATAGCCCTGTTAACGAAATCAAGATTTTCCTGAGCTTCTCTGCTTAATGACACGCGCGCACCGATGTATCCTGAGTCGTGAACATATGGACCACACTCTCTGCAGTATTCAACATAGCAGCTTCTAGCCTCTTTCTCCTCTTCTTCTTTCTGGAGTTCTAAAATCGAATTGATAGGCTTGTAAGACATCTCGTCAATCAGTCCACTCAAGGTCGTGCTTCTCTTTTCTAGGAGGCCTTTTAAAACGAGCATGGTGAATTCTGAATCATCTCTGGAACAATGTTCAGATAATCCAATTGGGTGTTCAATGGAGACATATTCAAGATATGCCTTCCCCAAGCCAATAGACTTTTCATCATCTCTATCATATTTAACGAATTCAGCTACATCCACCGCATTGTAATCAAAATAGTCATATCCATAGCGGTGCAAAGTGTAATTTAGATATCTAACGTCGTTATCAACAGCGTATCCGATAACTAAATTTTCGGGGTCATTGATGAGTATCTGAATTCTGTCATAGAAAGTCGGGAACTCTGGCGCAGCCCTATATGTATCATAGCTAAAGGCAAATGTCAGACCTTCTATTGGATGGTCTTCTGTAATGAATCGTTCTCTCTTGCCTTCATCATCGAACCCAGGATTGATGATCATTAAGTCTTTCTCGAGTATATTAAAACGCTCATCAGTTATGACATAACCGAATTCGCATATTTTTCCACCTCCATTGCTGTTGGCGCACTCAAGATCAAAGAACAAATAATTCATAATTATAATTTGTCGTATTTAGTCGATTTTCCTTTAGCTTTATCAACAGGATATTTTTTCTCGTTTTTTTCCATTTTCGCATTGATGATTTCATCTGGATCAAGGCCAAGTTTGTCAGCAAGGTTTTGACAATAAACCATCACATCGGCCAACTCTTCTTTAACGGCGTTAATATCGAAATTCTCGTTGTCCCACTGGAAGCATTCCAAAAGTTCCGCAGATTCGATGACGATGCTCTTGGCTAAATTCTCAGGAGAATGGAATTGATCCCAATCACGATCGTCAGTGAATTTCCTAATTCTTTCAATTGTCGCGTCTTTCATACTTAAGCCTCGGTGGAATTGTCTTCAGGTTCAGGAATGATGTAATCAAGCAAGCCTTTCATCGGCTCATACATATACTCCTCATCGCCAATATCATTCATCGCGTTCTCAATTCTCTGCTCGATGTTCTCGAGGATTCCATCTTCGCAATACGTGACGATGTGAAGCTGACCGTTAATTACGACAGCCTTATATTGAGGAACCACTGTATTGAAATCGTTTAAAAGTTCATAGACCTCTTCATTAGGTTCAATATCCCCCATTATAAAATCCACTCTCATCGTGTCATTCTCACCTAGGCCGATAAGAATATCGATGTGATGGTCATAAGGTTCAATGGAGACAGGAGAATAAATATATCCAAATTCTCCTTCAATTTGGGATGATGTCATATCAAGACCCCAAGAGAACATAAGTTCCTTGATTCTTTCTGTCGCTTCAACTACGTCCATAAAATTACCTCAACTTGGGATATATTATATTCCCAAAGAAAATGATAAACTATATTTGTCTAGAAGCATTGGGGCAGTTCCTACAATCAGAAATAGGAATCTTAAATCCGGCGCGTTGTTGAAAGCTCACCTTGGTAGTGAGAATCCTGAACGCCTGAGGGGGATTCCGCCCTTAACCACAAGGGAATTGACACGCTTCTGGACACTTTTTATTTGAACAAGAAAAGCGGTTATCTCAACCGCTTTATTTATTTGGACTCAAGCACAGTTCTAAGAAGCTTAGGATCGTCTGTCATAATTGCGTCAACGCCTTTTTTGATAAGGAACTTCATATCATCCACTTCATTGATTGTCCAGTATTGTACCGCAATATTTCTCCTGTGAGCTCTTCTAATGTATGTATTCCATGTCAAGTCTAAGCCATACATCTTTAAAGGAATCTGGAGACACGTGAAGTCCACATTTGAGAAGATGTTTACGCCTAACATTTGAGTTATCAAGAACTTAGCGGCTCCGCCAGTTGAAGCACCTCTCATTAGAGATGGATGATTATCCTTTAAATCCTTTTCGATTTCCGGATGGAAGGTTCCGATTACAATGTTTTTCTTATAATTTGGGAATTGGTCAGTCAGAACTTTATCAATAATATTCGCTGCCTCTTTACCATCTTCTCCACCGTTTTTGATCTCAACGATGAATTTAAGATCGGGATTAGTTGTATAGAACTGGGCGAAGAGTTCTTGTATTTCAACGATTTGGAGGTCGTTATCTTTTAGGATATCTAATCTTGTTGGGTCATCTAATTCGTAGTCACTGACATAGTTTTCGTATGTTCTCTCTTTAGTGTCTGGGTCAACAAAATTATATCCAAGATTAAACCTCTTCAATTCATCAAGAGTGTGCTCACCGATGAGATATTTGTCTTTCGATTCAGTCCAGTATTCAACGTCGCTCATACGATTGATGGACGCATCGTGGTTGTAGACGAGTTTTTTGTCCTT
The DNA here is from genome assembly GCA_024408235.1 of Bacilli bacterium. Lineage (GTDB taxonomy): Bacteria > Bacillota_I > Bacilli_A > RFN20 > CAG-826 > UBA4951. The sequence continues at coordinate 99,929 of JAKSVF010000001.1, read as the reverse complement.
GGTCATCCAAAGGTCGGTTTCAATGATATCAACCTTGAACTCGCTGACAGCGGCTTTGTATGCCTTCATTGTGTTTTCAGGATTCGAGATGCCCCCGCCTCTATGTGCAGCGATCATTGGCTGTTCGCCTTTAGCGACTATGAAAGGATTATCTTTAGTAACTTTTGTCGGAGGGATTATGTTACAAACTAAGAGGAATACAGCGATTGTACCAAAGATTCCGCCCAGTATTTTCCCAGCAAGAATAGCTTTTTGTTTTCTTGTTTTAGCCATATATAGCCCTCCTTATTTTATTGAGAAAGATTCACCTTCAATGTCGATTGTTCTGTTGTAAAGTTCTCTTGATAATGCAACCATTGCATCAGTATCATCGATTCCCATGATTTCGTTTGCGGAGTGCATTGCAAGTTGTGCGATGCCGACATCAGCAGCGGTCAAAGAAACCTCAGCATTTGAAATGTTGCCTAGCGTTCCTCCGCCACGGAGGTCGCTTCTGTTTGTGTATTCCTGGAACTTTACGCCAGCAGATGAGCAAAGCTCTTTAACAATTGAACTCGATAATCCATCAGATGTGTATGTCTGATTTGCGTTGTATTTAAGGACAATTCCACCATTCAATCTAACATCTGTTGTGGAGTCGCTCAAATCAGGTCTATTTGGGTGATTTGCATGAGCATTATCAACACTTAATAAGAATGACTTTGACAAGGCCGCAAACCTTTCTTCTTTAGAGAATCCGAGCGCATTATAGATTCTTCCAATCGTGTGTTTCATGAAGTCCGAATTAGCGCCTTGTTTGGTTAATGATCCCACTTCTTCGTTATCAAACGCAGCGAATAATGAGAGTTCTTTTGGATTTGATTCGATGAAGCCCATTAATACAGTGTAATCCGCTGAAAGGTCATCGAGTCTTGGCGATGAAAGATATTCTCCATTAAAGCCAACAACCGTCGGTTTTTGTCTGTTATATATGAATAGGTCATATGAGACAACTTCTCCACCGACGAGCGAAGAAAGATAAGCGTTAAATGAGAAATCAGCTGGCAAGGAACCCATCATAGGGATGGTGTCTCTAGCCGCATTGAACTCATATCCGGAATTGCACTGTCTATTCATGTGGATGCAAACGCTAGGGATATAGAGTAAATCCTTATCGATGGCAATGAGTTCTGGTGATACTTTTCCATCTTTCTTAACAAATACTCTTCCCGCTAAAGAGAGAGGTTTGTCAAAGAATGAATAATAAATGCCACCACCATATGGCTCGCAGTTTAAAGAAACGATATTTTTGAAACGCTTAATAGGGTTTGGTTTGATCTTGAATGTTGGAGAATCTGTATGGACTGCCGCAATCTTGCACATAGGGTTGTCGATAACGGACGGGACCTTGAACGCGATAACTGCGGTTCCGTTTCTAACCACATAGTAAGAATGGCCCTTTTGAAGGCTGAACTCAGAAGATTCACGCAATTCCTCAAAGCCCGCATCTTTCAGGCTAGAAACAATGTTTTTAACAGCGTGGAATGGAGAATAGGATGTCTCCAACATGCTAATAAGTTGCTCTTTATAATTCATAGTCGCTCCTTTAAAGGTTATATAACTCGGAATACTTTTCTTCTAAGTAATCCAGGAAATCTTTTGCGGTGAATTCCCTACCGGTGATTTCTTTTATCCATTCTTTTGGCTCAAGTCTATCAGCTTTCTTCCAGACTCTTTCAGTCATCCAATCGTTAATCTTCTGGATGTTTCCATCTTTAATTGCTTCTCCAACGTTGAAATCCTTCACCATGGCATTGTAATACATAGCGTTGTACATATTGCCTAGTGCATATGTTGGGAAGTATCCAAATCCCGATGACCAGTGAACATCCTGCAGGATTCCTTCCTTATAAGTCGATGGTCTGATGCCGAGGTACTCTTCATATTTATCGTTCCACATCTTAGGAAGGTCTTCTATCTTAGCGCCGTTATTGACGATTTCTTTCTCGAGTTCATAACGAATGATGATGTGGAATGTATAAGTAAACTCGTCGGCTTCAGTTCTAATGAACGATGGCTCAACACAGTTGATGGCCTCGTAGAACTCTTCTTCGGTTACATCATAGAAAACGTTTGAAAATATCTCTTTGCACTTAGGGAAAATAAGATGAACGAACTCCCTGCTTCTTCCGATTCTGTTCTCATAGAAACGAGATGTTGATTCATGCATTCCCATTGTCTTCTTGCCACTGATATAGTGATCATAATTCTCAGCAGGCTGGAACATTTCGAATAATGCATGACCGCCTTCATGAATGACCGAGTACATGCTAGATATGAAAGCGTTAGGGTAATAATGCGTTGTAACGCGGATATCATCTTTCGCGAGTCCATTTGTGAATGGGTGTTCGGTAGTTGATAAAGCACCTCTAGTGAAATCAAAGCCGATGACATTGAGGAGATATTCCGCCATAGCTTTCTGTTGCTCATCAGTGACAGGCCTTGATAAGAAATCGGTTCTTATTTTCTTAGGTGACGCCTGGATCTTTTTAAGAAGAGGAATAAGTCTCTCCTTGCATTCTCCGAAATACTTGTCGAGATCAACGCCAGTCATTCCAGTTTCGTAAGTATCTAGTAAATTGTCATAAGCAACTGGTTTTCTTTCCTCGTTAAGCTCAATCATCTTCAGATTGATGTCTCTAACTTCCTTTAAAGAAGGGGCAAAAACCGAATAATCGTCTTTTTCTTTTGCATTCAGCCAGTTCACCCAGCTGTTGTTGAAAGCCTTTGACCATTCAAGATTCATTTCTGGAGTTATGTTCTTTTCCTGAACGAACGATTTGTGGAGGCCTTTGATCAAAACAGAATCGAATTCATCAAGCTCATCGATGTGCTGATAAAGGTATTCATAAGACTCAATGAATTTTGGTTCTTTCGATAATTTGAAAGATTCATTGCTTAAGTAAGCTGATGTCTCGCCTTGGTTATTCATACCTTTAGGCGGACAAACTGTCTCTAAGTCAAAGCTTAAAACAGCGCAGGCGTTGAAATAAATCTGTTGAATCTTCAATACGGATAATACGTATTCTAGTTTTTCCTTGGTCTCTTTTAACATAAGTTACCTCGCTCTCGTGCTGATTGTATTCTTTCGCTGACATTTTTTCACTCTTTATCTTTTGCTAATTAGCGCAAAAGAAAAACCCGCCTGGTTGAAAGACGGGTATTTCAATTAATCAATCTGCCTCAAATAGTAGATTCTTGAGCCGAAGTCCCCAAGCACCCTAACATCATCATTGAAGCCTGTTGCCATCCATTGCTGCTTGAGTTTAAGAGCGCCACTCATGAGAGCCTTTCCCGATAGAGTGTATTTCTCATGTTCTCCAGGCATAGTCATATGTTTAGCGACTTCATAGACTAAGAAACCTTGCTCATTGACCTTGATAGGAAGAACCTGATTGATTAGGCCACCGAACAAATGAATGTTATGCTGTTGCTCTCGAACCTGAAATTCATATTTAGCATCAGGATTCAAGCCCATAAGCTTAATTTCATCGATTGACGGGTTGATTTTTTGGAGTCCGTTGAAGTATCCAACAATCGCTTCTTTTTTGTCTTTAGACACAACAAGCCAAAGGGAATAACCGTCTACCTCAATATCCTTTAACTGGTAGAAATCCCCGGTTTGTACCAAATTTCTATGGCTCTTATAGAATTCGATTTGAGATGTGACATCTTTCTTTTCAACCTTGTCGAGGAGGGAAAGATCTAACTCATATCCAAGACTGCCGAACATAGCAACGTTGAATCTCGTATCCAAAGGTGTTTTTCTCAACGCCTGATGAGATGTATAAGCGGAAACGTGATTGGATAAGGTTCTAAGTGGGTAGGCCAAGGCATAGCCGCTTTGAATGCTCAATCTCTCGTGGGCATCTGTATCATCGCTTGTCCAGATCTGATCGTAATAGCATAAACCGCCTAAGTCGAACCTATTGCCGCCACTTGAACAGCCCTCAAAGAAAACATTTGGATGACTTGCGATGATGCCATCATACAATTTGTATAACCCAAGGATGTATCGGTGAGACATTTCTCCAGCGTGATAGATGTCGCTCGATATGTCCGAGATATGTCTATTCATATCCCACTTAACATAGTTAACACCATTCTCATCAATCACTTTGTTGACGTTTGAAATAACGTAATCAACAACCTCGTCTTTTGTCAGATCGAGCACAAGCTGGTGTCTGCCCTTGGACGGAGCCCTCGATGAACATTTGAGAACCCAGTCTGGGTGTTCTTCGTAGAGCCTAGAGTCTTCATTTACCATCTCTGGTTCAAACCATAAGCCAAACTTCATATCTCGTTTATCAGCATAATGAGATAATCCATCCAAGCCATGTGGAAGTTTCTTTTTGTTGACGTCATAGTCACCTAGGCCTCTGGTGTCGTCGCTTCTTCTTCCGAACCAGCCATCATCTAAAACAAACATCTCAAGACCAAGTTTTTCCGCGTCTTTAATAATGCTGTGAAGATTGCCCTCTTTGAACTTCATGTAAGTCGCTTCCCAATTGTTGATTAAGATAGGAGGGACGATGTCCTGGCGATGAAGAGGAGTGATATTGGATCTAACAAAATCATGCATGTGCTGTGACATACCGTTGATTCCGTTCGATGAATAAGTCATGACTGCAAACGGTGTTTCAAAAGATTCTCCAGTTTCAAGTTTCCAATCAAAGCAAGTTGGTGAAATGCCAAGCATCACTCTGACTTTGTTGTAGTTAGAATGCTCAACTGCCTCATAGTGGTTTCCGGAGTAGACTAAATTGAATCCGTAGACGCCTCCGTTGTTCCATGTAGCGCCTTTCTCTTTCAGCATAAAGAAAGGGTTATGTCTATTGGAGGAGTTGCCTGTTTTTGAGTCGTTTATATATAAAGCATGGTCTAAATGGTTTGTGGCTTTATGTCCTTCAAAACACCAGCCTCCAAAGAGATTAACCATGTCAAAATCCTTGCCAATCATATCGAGCTGCATCGACATGGCTTTAAGGATATTTACAGAAGATGTACCAAAGTTTTTAACAATGGTTCTCCTTGCGATAACATCGGAATCATCAAATGTTACATATATTAAGTCTACACCCACACCAATGACCTCATCTTTAAGGTGAATAGTCAATTGCTGAGCGTTTCCATGAGGTGATGGAAGACCTTTGATTGGGGTAATCGAATCCGATATATCATGCGAAACATATTTAAGGTCGAGAATGTAATCCTTACCGTTATTGATGATCATTGAAGGCTCTTTATAATCGCCTTTTCCAACAGAAGAAATCTCGGTTGAAAGGAAGTCTAAACAATATCCTGGTTTCGAGTCATCATATGCGACAGCGGATCCACCAGGAATGTCATATTTCTCTTTTGACCAAAGGAAATCATCTGCATCATCGATTCTTTCCCCATAGTATTCAGAAAGAATATGAGAGAACTCGGAGATACGGATGAGATAGGTAGTGTTTTTGGTGTCCAGCTTAAAAACTGAATTAATAGCCTTTATCATGGATTACTCTGCTTTTGGAGACTCGGAATGTCTAGCCTCAAGGTCTGCACAGATTTCTTTGTACATCTTTTCATCAATCTTGTAATACTTCTTCAAAAGAAGAATTGTGACAACAAGAAGGATCAATGGGAGGAGAGCGACACCAGCCTTAAAGACCATGACTTGCCATGGAGCAACTCCCGAGAGAGCTGCATCAGCCTGTGTACCTAATTGCTCAGCCGTGATTGCGCCTGTAGTCTGTTCATTCTGGAATCCAGAAATTGTTGTGATGATTGGAGCAAGTCCTGCAATCATAAGGAAGAGATATAAAACGCCTTGCTGAAGTGCCGAAGCAAATTTTGTTGTTAAAGGGCGGATGGAGAAGATGATTGCTTCTTTTCTCTCGCCCGACTTCCACTCGTTATATTCGATTGTGTTAGTCATCATGATGAGGAGGTTCAAATAGAATAAACCCTGGCAGAAGAAGATGATTGCACCGATGACTGCTAAAGGCGCGATATATAACCAGTACATGGCAGGATCTGTAGGGTTTGGCGATAAATAATGGCCACCGCCGATTGGTAAACCATAGATATAGAAAGCAATGTAGCCAACAACAATGCCGATTAAACAGAGCATGTTGATTTTATTTCTTGTGAGTTTCTTCGATAAGATTGGATAAAGAATCTGAGAGACGATATAGCCCAATCCATAAACAACAGTGAAGATGGTCATAATGCCACCGCCTGTTGTGTAGTTAACCGCGAAATAGAAATAGTTAAGTCCAAGTGCGTTAAGAATACCTGAACCCATGTAGTAGACGAAGAGAACGATTGTCATGATTCTTAACTGATCATTCTCTTTGAGAACTTTGAACATGTCCTTGAACTTAGGGCGTTCTGCTTTTGCCTCAGCTTCCAAGTCTCTAGAGTGTTCTTTAATACCGAAGAAACCAATGATCTGGGATGCAGCGAATAGGACGCCGATGATGATTGAGATCGGAACATAGATTCCATAGCCCATGCTTGAAGCAAGGATTGGAGCAAGTCCTGCTACAAGGAATTGTCCAAGCGAACAGCAGATGGACATGAGAGTTGTGATCTGTGTTCTCTGCTTTTCTTCTGAAGTTAGGGATGGAAGCATACCCCAATAAGCGATGTCGTTCATTGTGAATGTCAGTCCCCAAAGGAGATAGAAAACAGCGAACCAGGCTACATATGCCCAGCCTGAAAGCCATGGGAAGATTGTTGGTCCGCAGAATAGAGCGAGAACAACGATTGTGTTAGTTAAGCCGCCAAGGAGAATCCATGGTTTATATTTGCCGGATTTGAAGTGAATCTTCTCGATGATGACGCCCATGAATGGATCATTTAAAGCGTCGAAGATTCGATATCCGATTACTAATGCGGAAATAACGCCATACGCAGCGACGAACATCGCTGTCTTCTCGGCCTGAGTTGCCCCCGCGCCAAGTCCTCTAGTAAGAACGCCAGAGTACTGGATGAATGCGATAAGGAACATCGAGACCAGCGTGTAGCATGCGTCTCTAAACGGAGCAATACCGCAGTAGAAGCCTTTTGTTCTTTTAGGAACCAAGCTTCCATCATATGTATCATGTAATGCCATAAAAGTACCTCCTATTGGCTACATTAATAATTAATTAAGACTCTTGTCTCATATGGTTTGAGATAATCATCTTCTTTTTCGACATAATTTGTCAAAACAATATTGTATTTCTTATAATCCTTAAGGATTTTGCAAGAGAGTCTCTTATTCGTGAAATTAGATATAACAACCACTTCTTTATCAGCCAGTTTTCTAACATAGGCATAGACGGAATTGTTTCTAGGGAGCAGGTCGATGTAATCACCGTTTTTAATAACATCATTTCCTTTTCTGAATTCAATTATCTTCTTGAAGAAATTGTAAGTTGAGTCAGGATCTTTTATCGCTGCCTCTGCATTGATGAAACTCTTATTCTTATTCACCTTTAGCCAAGGCTTGGCTTCTGAGAATCCTGCATAGCGTGAGTCATCCCACTGAACAGGCGTTCTTGCATTATCTCTGTTGCAAGACATTAATGTCTTTTTAAGGAACGGTTTAAGTATTGGGAGTGACTGCCCTAGCTTGTAAACGTTATGGGCCTCCACATCTACAACATCATCGATTGATTCGAAATCTCCATTTGTCATTCCAAGTTCTTGACCCTGGTAAATGAATGGCGTTCCCTGAAGCAAGAAATAGGTCGCTGAGAGCATTTTGCTTGAGATGACGCGGAATTCCTTGTCGTCAGTTCCGAAACGCCCTACTGACCTTCTTTGGTCATGATTTTCGATGAATAGAGAGTTCCAGCCCTTGCCTTTTAAACCGATTTGCCATTTGCGGACCGCCTTTTTGAGGTTCGTGAGTTTGAATTTTCTATAAAGCCACTTAACGCCCATATGGTTATCGACATCCGTATGGTCAAAGTTGAACACCATATCAAGTTCTTCTCTTTCCGGCGATACAAGACTAATGGCATCGTCGAGACTTGAAAGAACCGTTTCTCCGACTGTCATGCAATCATAGTTCGCATAGACGTCTTTATATAAGTCATGTAGGTATTCATGAAGTCTTGGACCCATTACAAAAGCGTCTTTACCGCATAAAGCGAGGGTCGGGAATCTAGACTTGAAATCCTGTTTCTTGGAAATGAGGGTTATGACATCGCATCTAAAGCCATCAACACCCATATCTAACCAATATCTCAAGATATCTTTGACTTCCTCTCTTACCTTTGGGTTTTCCCAGTTGAGGTCAGGCTGGCCTTTTGCGAAGAGATGTAAATACCATTCATCACTCTCGCCAATCCTTTCCCAAGTTGATTCAGCAAAGAATCCGGACCAGTTATTAGGTGGCTTCTTTCCATTTTTGCCTTTACCTTTTCTGATTATGTAATAGTCACGGTATGGCGAATTCTTGTCCGAAATAGCGCTCTTGAACCACTCATGTTCGCTGGATGTGTGATTAACGACCAAATCCATGACTAAACGGATGCCCCTTTTATGCATTTCATCGAGCATCATAGTAAAGTCCTTAAGAGTTCCGAAAGGCTTATAGATATCACGGTAATTAGCGATATCGTAACCGTTGTCCTCTTGTGGCGAATCGTAAACAGGAGAAAGCCATACGCAGTTCACTCCGAGGTCCTTTAAGTAATCTAGTTTTGAAATAATGCCAGGTATATCACCTACTCCATCTCCATTCCTGTCGCAAAATGAACGTGGATAAATCTGGTAGATAACAGCATCCTTGTACCAATTAGTGTGTTCCATTTTTCTATATTATACCTCAATCATTTATGATTACTTATCACCGTTAAAGAATAAGTACTGAGCGGTCAGTGCGGATTTGGCTTTATTCAATTCAGCATAGTCACTCATTCTTGTTACTTTTGCCTTCTCCTCATCAGTCATTGGTATTTTCTCCAACAGCTCATTGAAGATTCTATCGTCTTTGAAGATGTCTCCAGAAACAAGGACCTTATCCAATTGCAAAAGAGTGTTCACGTTATGGATGGTAAAGCCGAGAACTTTCAGCACTCGCGCTCTAACGTTTTCATCCGTTCTCAAAAGAGCAAGAGCCTCAGGCTTAGAATCGCTGATCGACTTATATCCGATAGCCTCTTCAATAGTAACCAGGCGATCATTAAGGAAAACCTTTCCGAGTTCATATGTTGGGTTTGAAGGAGACTGGAGCAAATGGTTCTTGATAAAACATGCAGAGCCAACGCCTGGTCCATATTTAATAACGACGAAACTCTCATCCTGAGGATTACGCATTTTGTAAGCGTAAGCAAGGGCAGCAATATTGTTGATCAGCGTAACATTTTCGTTGATGGTTTTTAAATGGTTAAGGAGAGTCTGAACATCGTTATTTATATGCTCAACGCTATAGAACGATTTAAGTGAAATAGAGATGCCGATGCATAGAGATAAATCGAACCTATCTAAAGCAACGATTAGTTCTTTAATAGTAGATAACTCAATTAATTGAGTAACTTCAAGACGACCATTAAGTTTAACAAGTGAAATGCCATCATCATTTACGTCGATTCCAATGGCGAAAAATGAATCTGCATTGACCGATAACATAACCTCTTTTCGGCCTGCTTTTTCTCTAGATACTTCATGCAATTGTTCGATGAATCCGCCATCTAAAAGAGGTCCTGTTGCAAGGGTGATTGCAGCTGGCGTAACCGACAGCAAAGAAGAGAGCTCTTTTCTTGAGCATTCCTTCTTTTGCTGAAGGATTCTGATTATAGATTTTTGGAGGTTATTCATTATGATCATATGACTAGGAATCCAGAAATAAATAAGAGAACACAAGTTAATTTCATGAAAAGGTTGTTAGACATTTTCTTAAGGGCAAACTTCCCGATAAGAATCGAAATAACGACTGTTGGAATCATAATGAGGAGAATCCAAAGTTGATCCAATGAGAAGTTCCCGCCTACCGCATCAGTGACGAGTATTGATGAGTTGAGTATCACCCATACCATTGACAAAGTCGCTCTGAAGGTTTCTTTATCCTTGATTTTATTCTTGGCAGCAATGATTAGAAGCGGGCCGCCTGAGACAAATATCATGTGGATAATTCCCGCAAGGAACATGATCACCCATCCAATGGGTTTAGGAAGTTTAATTGGATTATCCACAAAGAAGTAATAAATAGCGATGAACACGATAATGATTCCATATATTTTTAGGAACCATTTCGAGTAGAGATACTTTTCAAGGAAGAAACCGGCAACCATACCGATACCCATGAAAACGATAATCTCTAATAAGCATTTCCAGTCAATCTTCTTAAAGTTGCGTACTACAACAATAATGCAGACCAGCAATGCTATGGCATTCAACACCGGTTTTGCATATGGCTTACCAACAAGTTGAATGGAAAAAGGCATGGCAAGAACAGTGCCAGCAAAGCCAGTTATCGCTTGGATAATGTTTGTTAAAAAGACGACTACAACAAATAGGGCCTTACTCAACCACACCGGCACGTTCTCTCTCCTATGAAATTAGCACTTGATGATTTCCCAACCAGTCAACTTAGCAAGAATCTTAATGACCGGTTCGTATTGGACATAGCCCATAACGACGTGATGAGCAACGCCCGTATTAACTACAACATCAAGAACATCTTTGACATCGTGTTTGAAATGGACTTTTGCGAAAGTACCTGTGAGGAGTTTTTCCATCGGAACAGCTGTGCCTTCTTCATAGAATATTCTTGTTTTGCCTCTAGCTGTGTCGATACGGAAAATTGAGAAGTCGCCATCTTTGAGGACGAATCCTGCGGTAACCCCTTTTCCGCCTGCAAAGTATGTATCAAGAGATCTTACGCACTTCTTGTCCCAAAGATTGCATGGCGCAACGCCACAATGCCAGAGAAGAGCGTAATTATCTTTAAAGTTAACTTGAGATAAATCCGCCATAAATGGTGTTGGTTCGCCTAAAGCCTTAACGGCAATCATCGAAACAAGGGCTTCAACATCTCCTTCGCATGCCAAAAGAATTCCTCTGGATTGAAGAATAGACATCATTGCGCAAGGAGAGATTCCGTAGGTTGCAGCGAATTCAGGCCAGCAGCGAATTGCAAGAGCATCGACTCCTTTTTCTTTTAAGAAAAGCTCAGTTGAAGCGACAAGTCTAGCCACTAATTCAACTTGCTTATCATTAATGCCTTCTACATTCCACTCTCTCTTTACGCATTCAATTTCACGAGCAACGGTTTCATCGTCAGCCTGTTTTTTGAATAAGTCACTAATCTCATAATGATTGACGAGCAAACCTGTGTTCTTATAGAGGTTAAGTTCGTCAACTCCGACATTGAAGAATCCCTGTGCGCGATAACCGACAATTCCAATTTTTGTTGTGTGGATAGCGACCATAGCTTTGATTGCTTTTACCCAGTTCTCATCGATTGTATCGCCGATTGTGACACAGTAATTATCAACCCCTGCCTTATAAAGGTTAGAAGCATTTAAGTTAACGCCGCACACTGCATTCAATCTGATCTTTCCACCGTTATATGGGAGTTCATCAAAGCCCCAAAGGAGGATAGGTTTCTTCAAGGCGTCGTTGATCATGAGAGCGAGATGTCCAAGATGGAATGTGGCCGAGACGATGACGACAGCGTCTATTTCCTGCTGTTCAAAATAGTGGATAACCTTTTCAGCATCTTCCGGTTCAATAACGTTTTCGCCATAAACACAATAGTCAACAGATGTGTCCTTTACTAATTCAGCGGTTCTTTCCTGATATAGTGCGTATGCCGTTTGATAGTCATATGTTTTTCTTGTTAAACAGCAAACTCCGATTCTAGCTTTTCTCATATTTATTTACCTCCGTTGACAACCTTGTACGTTGCCGAGAAATCTTCACGTCCTAAACCCATTTCCATCGCTTCGTCATAGATTCGAGCGGTGTTTTCGATTCCCGGATATGAGAGATCGTTTTCTTTTAGTAAGTCTTTTGCTAAATGAGCATCCTTATGCATGTTCGCGATAGAGAACGCTGTTGGGTAGTCCTGAGAGATGATGTTCTTAGCCTTGCCATCCATGTAGAAGTTTTGTCCCCCGCCATAGGAAATGGCTTTTACAAAATCATTCAAATCGATTCCTAATTTTGAAGCGATAGACATCACCTCGTTGACACCATTTTGAATCTGGCCGACCAACGCATTATGAAGAATCTTCATTGTTAATCCGGCACCGTGTCCGCCCATGTATATGATGTTGCATCCCATACAGGACAACACATCTTTTACAGATTCAAAGACATCCTTCTTTCCACCAACATAAATGCCAAGTGTACCGCTAATTGCGGCTGGTTGACTCTTTACGACTGGGCAATCGAGCATATCCGCTCCTTTGCTCTCAACTTCTTGAGCAATCTTGGAAGATACTGATGGCGAAATCGTAGACATTTCTATGAAAGTCTGTCCTTTTCTGATAAATGGCATCGCCTCGCTATACACGGACTGCACATGTTCATTTTTTGGGACCATTGAGATGATTACATCGCAATTCTCTACAACTTCCTTTATGGAACTAGCAATAGCAAAAGGCGCTTCCTTTGCTATGACATCATATCCAATTAAATCGTATTTTCTAGAAACATTAGTGGCCATTGGCATTCCCATTATGCCAAGTCCAATAAAACCAACTTTCATCTTAGTTACCTTCGGTGTTATCCCAAGCGTCACAGAATCTCTTAAGGCCTAAATCGGTCCATGGATCTGTGATCGAATCTTCATAAACAGAGAGTCCTGCTGTGATGATATCAGCGCCCATCTCCGTACATTCAGCAATCTGCTTGCCGGAACGAACTGCAGCACAGATGATTTCTGTCTTATAGTTCTTCTCCTTATAGATGTTTGAAATCTGATGTAAGTAGTTAAGTCCATCGTCACCAGAAGACTCTTTCCATCCGATGAATGGAGAAACGAACATAGCACCGATTCTTCCAGCCTGAATAGCTTGAGATGGAGAGAAGACCAATGTTACGTTTGTTCTGATGCCTTGGTCTTCCAAAAGCTTTGCAGCTTTACAACCTTCAACGTTGCATGGAATCTTTATGACAAAGTTCTCCGATATAGCCGCTATCTTTTTTGCTTCTTCAATCATCTCAAGATGGTTGTCCAAATGAGGATTAATCTCGACCGAGACAGGGAAGACATCCTTGCCTTGGAGATGGTTCTCTTCAAGCCAATTCGCAATGTCTTTAATCGCGGTTAAAAATGGCTTTCCGCTGTTCTGGATGTGTTTAGGGTTGGTGGTAACTCCATCAATCTTCAAATATTTGTATGCATAATCGATCTCATCGATCTTTGCTGAATCTAAATAGTATTTCATTTTATTTTTCCTTTATAAGATCTCTAAAGAGATTCTCGTGAACACTTCCCTTTAAATAGAAGGCAGGAATCGTTCCTAAAGGAGCCTCGACTTCAATGTGACCACTTTCGTAGGTCTTGCCATCAAATAGACCAATCCACTCGCCTTTAGGCAAATAGACTTTCAACTTGGTGACGTTTTTACGCATGACAGGAGCGACGACCAGTTCGCTTCCAAACATGAATTCTCTTTGATTCGTATAACACTCATCTTCATCAAAATGGAAGAAGAGAGGTCTATTGCAAGGGATGCCATCCTCATAATATTCCTTAAGAACGTCATCTCTATATGGTTTTAAGGCGGCAAATATATCGCTGTTCTTTATAAATTCATCAACCACTTCTTCGCTGTCGAACTGAACGTTGACCTTTGGCCTATTTCCTTCGTGACAACGGAAGACTGGCGTAAAGATATTCATCTCAGACCATCTTCTAAATAATTCTGCGTCTCTCTTCATGTGAAGTACCGTCGTGTATCCGCCGATATCACTGTGGTTCACGCCAACTCCGCTGCATGCCATTGATAATGTCGCAGGGATGACTGAACCAAGCCCATATTCATCGGAGTAATCAACGTGCTGATCACCATTCCACATTGAGTTCGTATACTGAACTGTATGACCATATGCAGCGCGAGAGAAGATAAATATCTTGCCCTCCATGTCGCACTCTTTAATGGCGTCATAGTTGCATTTAGCCCAAAGCGTTGGCCATTTGTTATGAAGCTTTTCAGGATCGCCCCCATGGACAACTGAGTCTGTTGGAAGATACTCACCAAAGTCAGCCATCCATCCAGATAAGCCAAGTCCTATCATGTTTGTTTTGATGATTCCCTTATACCATTCATATGCTTCAGGGAAAGTGAGATCAACTATTCCAGCGTTAAATGTTGTAGACTGAATGAGGTAAGGTGTACCGTCTTTTTTCTTGACGATATAATCGTGCTCTACCGCATATTTATATAAAGGGGTGTCTTCTTTTAGGAATGTATTGATGTACCCAAGGAATTTAACTCCCTCATTATTTAAGCGGACAATGATCTCCTTCAAATCATGATAGAGATTGTTATCAACTTCCCAGTTCCAATAGACCTGAGAGCCAAATTCTGTAACTATCTGTCCAGACCAGTCCTGACACCAGATTGCAGATACTTTTCCGCCTTTAGCTTTTAAGGCCTCGTATTTCTCAAGCATAACATCGCTTCCGCCTTGGGTGGCAATTATTGCGCCTTCACCCACAAAGTCAGGAAGCTTAGGCTGGATATTAACGAGCTTTGTAATTTTCTTAACAAGATCGATTGGATTATCCCCTGTAAGTATGGATATCGATTGAGGAACTTGACGGAATTTAATTAGAGTCTCGTTCTTTTCAAAATCGATTTGTCCATAAGCGTCTTCATGGCAGTAGACAAAATAGTTTTCACTGGACATAAAGCCTGGTGAAGAATAATAGGTTTGGTGAGCCTTGTATGGGGCTTTGTAATCAGGATTTACACCAAAGAGTTTCTCTCTTAAGAACTTCTTGGCGATCTTCATTACTTGTTGGTGTTCTGAAACCCAGATTTTAACTTTATTCCCCTTGAGATCAAGGTGTGTATACTGCTCACCGCATCCATATATGTGTTCATTCTCAAATGCAGGGATCTTCAAAATGAAGCGATTGTATTTTGGGTCAGCCTTAAAACGGAGTTTAATGTTCTCTCCTTTTTCTAAGGACATGACACAGTTAACCTTGCCGTCGCTAAAGAGGAAGTTGTCCCCCTCTTTATTAACGAACTTGAGGTTGTGCTTATCAAATATATGGTCTTTTGTCGTGAATGAACCACGACTCATTTTGTATTTAGCTTTACCCTGGGCTAGAGAAATGCGCATTCCCCCATCTTCGATTGAGGAAATGAAAAGTGAGTCAAGCTGCTGCTTATTCATTTTTATTCGCTAACGGCTTCATTTTCGACATTTGAAGCTTCTTCCGCATAAATAGCGTTCTTCTTCTCCTGCATGTCTAAGACAGCCTGTTTTCCAAGAGGGTATAGGAACATGAGTAAGAGGAACATTGCAAGGGATAAAACCGCAGGGATGATGATTGACTGATAGTACATCGATGTAGCCTGAGCTTCAGATGGAGCAAAGTTGGTTGTTCCATCAGCTCCGTATCCGATTGCGATAAGAGAGATGTTGACAATGATAGCTGCGATTGTCTGGCCAAGTTTTCTCATGAAAGAGAAGATTGAATATGCTGTACCTTCATCATGGCTTCTGTACTTGATGAAATAATCATCAATCGCGTCATTAGCAAGAGCCCATATCATTAAGAAGATAAAGGAGTTACCAATACCTCCTAAGAGTGAGAACACGAAGAAGAGATACATCAAGATTGTTCTTGAAACGACTGTAGTTGGGATGATCGCTAAGACACCAAATGAGATAGCGACAAATAAGAGTCCGATAGCGCAGATTTCTTTACGGCCAAATTTCTTGACGAGTTTCCCGGCAAGGAACATGACGACTGCTACTGGAAGGTACTGGCATACCTGAGTAACAGCAGCAAGACCACCACTGCCGAAGAATTTCATGAATACGTATGAGTTGTATGTTGTCTGGAACATCTGAGCGGCTAAGAAAAGCATGCCGACAATTGAGATGACAACAAATGAGCGGGTCTTGAGAAGATTCTTGAGAACTCTAGCGGTTTCACCTTTCTTCTTGGTTTCTCCTCTAGATGGTTCTGTAACAACACGCTCCGTTGAGAACTTTGCGCAGAGAATTGAGAATACGACGCAGAGCACTGCTAAGATTGCAACGCCAATGATGAGTTTTGTTGGATTTAACTGAGATACCATGACTGGATTTCCATCAGTATCGAACTGTGCCACTCCTTCGACGACTTTCTGGACCTTATCATATGAGACAAAGCTTAAAGCCATAGGGCCAAATCCGCCGAGAGTTGAACCGACCGAACGGAAGACTGATAATGCGTTTCTTTCCTTATCATCTGTTGTAATGACTGAAGCCATTGAGCCATAAGGAATATTTGTTCCGGTATATAGCATGCCGAAGAGAATGTAAGAAATGGTTGCGTATGTTACTGTGAGTGCAGGGTTATCTCCAAAGATGCCTCTCACATTCAAGAACATGATGATGGAAGATAAAGCAAGAGGGAGGGCTAAATAAACAAGCCATCTCTTATATCTTGTTCCAGGTCTCTTGCATGGCGCCTTGTCGACGATTCTTCCCCATAGAGGGTCGTTGATCGCGTCCCATACACGAGCGATGATCATGATAATCATGACCAAGATTGGTGTTATACCGAGTGTTTCGGTGTAGAAGACTTGAAGGAAGGTGTTAACAAGTCCGAATACCATCAAGGAGCCAACATCTCCGAAAGCGTATCCAAGCTTGTCTTTCATCCCGATTCCGGATGTCTTCGCTGTTTTTGTTTGCTCAGCCATAAAAAATCCTCCTAATTAGATTTATTGGTTAAGTTGCTTAATTAATTATTATTCTAGACTTACGCGATATAAATATCAAAGGTTTATAAATAAAAGAAAAACGCGTCGGTTAGGCGCGTCAATTCGTGTTAGTGTTTTGTTGAGTTTCTGATGACGAGATTTGCATCAAACTTGTAAGACTTTTCTTCAAGGTTTCTGTTGATCAAATCAATTAACATGTACATCGATCTCTTGCCAACTTCCTGCCAATCCAAATCGATTGATGTTAATGTAGGTCTCAAGATATGCGCATATTTTGTTCCGACAAGTGAAACGACCTGAATGTCTTCTGGAATTCTTAGTCCACTATCGGTTGCTGCATTTGCAACGGCTGCTGCAATTGAGTCGCGGTAAGCGATGTAATAGCCTTTTTTATGATTCTGGAAATAATTGGTGAAATCACGGTACGTTCTTGTGTAAGAGTCATCGACATTCATGATGTGATATGGCTTTCCGATTTCCTGGTGAGCTGCAATGAATCTTCTTTCGCAGTGGCTCAACAATCTACCACAGTTATGAAGATGGATGAAAGTCATCTCAGTGTCGCCACCGTTTTCGTAGTATGACTGAACAAGCTTCGCGAGCGCGTTCGTATATGAGAAGTTAACGCATCCTGTTCTTTCGCCAACAACTTTCTTATTGATAACGATTGTTGGGACGGAATAGGAGTTAATCTTCTCGATATCTGCCTCATCAAGTTCATCATCAAAGATAATTGCTCCGTCTACGTGTGAGACGATGACCTTTTCAATCATCGCAATTGCATCTTCTCTTGAATGACCTGTTGTAAATAATGTAAGAACAAACCCTTTTTCCTTAGCGACCTCAGAGACACCGCTCAACATGCTTGAGATATAAACATAGTTAGCGCTAGGAATGACGATACCGATGTTTGTTGTTCTGTTTGTAGCAAGAGCCTGAGCTAAGCCTGAAGGCTTATATCCTAAACGCTTGATTGTCTCCTCAACCTTCGTTCTCGTAGCTTCAGTTACGTTGCCCTGCTTGTTAATAACGCGAGATACTGTTGCTAAAGATACTCCTGCAGCTTGAGCAACCTGGTAAATCGTTACACGTTCTTTTAAATTCTCCATATAATGTAAACCCTTTCAGCAGTTCAATCTTACTTGTTATTTTCATGAGTGCAATGAAAAATTTTCATTCTTTTACACATTTTTCATAAATGGTCATTAATTTGACATAAAATGCAAAAGAAAAAGGGGCGAACCCCTTAATTGTTTATCCTCTGAAGAATTCAATGAGGTTTGAGGCGATCTCACCTTCTGGGGTGTCATTGAATTTCAACGATTCAACAACCTCGCCATTGCTCTTTACGAGTATCTCTGTGAAAGCGGCTTTCTTTCTTCTTAAGATACCGGTGATCAGCCAGCAGATGCCAGCGATTACAACGAAGCCACCTACGAAATAACAAACCCATGGATATGCTTCTGCTACAGCGGCGAGAACTCCGACACACACCATGTCTTTAAGGAATGAAGCGCCGATGATGGCGGCACCGACAAGAATAACTAGAATTGCTAAGACAACCTTAGCCGCTTTTCTAAGCTTTCCAACGCTGACTTCAATTGAGGTCTTGTCCCAATCGACGATCTTTGTGATGGTTGTCGTCTTTGAATCGCCTCTCTTAGGGGCGACTTCCGCCTCAGTAATAACGAGTCTTGTATCAGTTCTCTCAAAAGTGTAGTCGGTAACGAGCTTATCGCCTTCGTTTCCAACGGTGAAATTTACTAAATTTTTCATGCCGTTTCCTCTTTTCCTTATTTAATAAGATAAATCAATTAATCAAATCTCTCAATTTTTGTTTTTCGTTTCTTCATCAAGCACTGCACTGAAGGCCTTCGCGGTAGGCATATTCCATTTGAATATGGTGGCTAGAATTCTAAGACCAACAATAACAGAAACCGATAGGACAATAGCAAGGATGCCATACGGGTCGCCGATGCTATTGATGTGGAAGATTGTGTATACGGTTGTGCCAATGATACATGGCATCGTATAGAACTTCTTTCTGAACATCATCGGAATTTCCCCGACGAACACATCGCGGAACATACCGCCGCCGACACCGCTGACAACTCCTAAGATTATGCAGAATATGTAAGTAGCTACAGGGCCAATGCTGTCAGGAAGTGCATTGTAAGACACTCTAACTCCACCGATGCAGAAGACGGCAATGCCGATTGCATCAAAAAGGTAAAGCCAGAAGTCATGTCTATGAAGTTCAAGCGTCTTTGCCGTTTTAGGAATGCACGCAAGAACGAAACAAACGGTAGAGATTGCTAACGAGATGGCAGCTAACCAAAGATATTCTGGGTCCCAGAAAATATGAGGAGCGCCATGTTGGAGGATTAAGTCTCTAAGAAGTCCTCCTCCGAAGACTGCTATGAATGTTAAAACCCAAACACCGAGTAAATCGGCCTTCTTTCTAAGAGCAGTGATTGCTCCAGATACTGCGAAAGAAACACATCCGAAGACCTCGACTGCAAAAATAATAGCGTCAATTGGGGAAGCAAAATTCAACATATTAATAGATTGGGTATGGTACTTTGCTTAATCTCGCTGAAGGGATGTCGCCTCTACCTTCTTTTGCCTGATGTTTTCCATCAAGCATGACTAAGTCGCCGGTATAACCAACGGTGTCGTTTTTGATAAGGGAGGTACCAACTCCGTACATATCAACTGGCACGCCTTCATCGGTCCATTCTTTGATTTTCTTGGCAGTAAAGCCGCTTGAGACGGTAATCTTGACCCATTCGAGTCCTTCTTTGACGAGTCTCTCTTTTAAGCCGTAGATAAGCTCTTTGCAAACGCCATGAGGATCAAATCCAGATGTGTCCTTATCATCGAAATAGTGATCGATGAGCGCTTTTGACGTATCAACTCTAACGCCTCTTAACGAACGGCCAAGAGCTTTAGCCACTTTGACTGTGTCCTCGACAACGTTGTTGTTGTAGTCGATTAAGGCGGTGACGAGTTCGTTTGGGAATGTCTCATGATAGATGTTACAGGCTTTAACGATATCACCATCACAGATCTGGATAAGCGCATGAGGCATTGTGCCCATGCCTTTTACTCCAACCCACGCTCCTTGAGCGTCTGTTGAGAATTTCTTAATGCCAGCAACATAAGTTGCATAGCCGTCGCCAGTCTGAGTGTATGGGTCATCCTGTCTATCCGCCATAGAGAAAGTGTCTGCACCTTTTAATGCATCCACCACCTCTTTAACGTTTGTGGCGACTGCGGTTCTTCTCGTTAAGATTCCATCAATGATTGATTCAAGGAAACCAAAGTTCTCATACTTACCTGTGATCTTGAGGACTGGCTCACCTGACATAACCATATCTCCGTCGTTAAGAGCGCGAATGTCTAATGTCTCAGGCTCGATTGCGAATGTGTGAAGGATTGCGATAGCTTCATCAACTCCGCATACCATCACGTTATCTCTTCTTTGGAAGAATTGCATTTCAACGATGTGTCCAGGGCAACGCTCTGAAACGATTTTACGAGACTTTAAGAAATAGTTTGCTGAATAATAGCCATCCTTGATTCTCTCGTCGAATTTGAACGTCTTGTTTGTAAGACGTGCAATCTTTCCTTGTTCTTTAAGTTTAATTTCTAGTTCTTCCATTTTTACTCTCCTGCCAAATAGAAGTCTTCTCCTGTTTTATATCCTTCAACAACGAACGCCCCTTCGCCTTCAATATTTAGACGGAGTTCTTTTGCGTTGCAGATAAGGCAATTGATTGTTGTGCCATCTTCAATGTAGTTTCTGAATGTGGCACCGTTATATTGGATTGTGCCATCTAATGCCAAGACGACATAGTCTCCAATTTTAAGGTTTGAGTAATTAGAGATTGCTTTTAGGTGTTCACCTGCCATCTCTACTGCTATTTTGTTTCCTTCAATCGCTTCGATCTGCCCTACTCTATAACCGGAATATGTGCAATATGGAAGCGGAGCAATCTTTGCTCTTTTGAGGATTGAGTTAACGACGTTTACCAATTCTTCTCCAGGTGTAACGATCATTCCGTGAGCCTTGATCTTCAAGATTCTAGAAAGATTGTTGATGTTGACCCCGATGAGCTCATCGCCGCTATACATCGCATAGACGTCATCGATTGTTACTCCATGGTCAAAGATTTTGGATGAATTCATTATGATGAACAAGGTATCCCCTGTTACTTCATGATTGTAGAACATGCGGTACATAACTAGTCCTACTTTCTATAGATGAGGCGATTGATGTTTTTGCCGATTGAACGGAAGTTTCTCTCGTATTCGCTCATCGCATCATCACTGTCATCGAATTCGTAATTATCGGTATCGAATATTTTTACCAAAGGAAGGGTCTCAGCCTCTTCTTTAGTGAAAGCGTATAAATCGTCATTGTCGGTTTTGATTCTTATCTCTCCGCCGTCTTTGAGGATATTCATCATATTCTGGAGGCGAACTCTAGTTGTTAATCTTCTCTTCCAGTGTTTCTTCTTTGGCCATGGGTCAGAAAAGTTTAAGAAGATGATGTCAAACTTGAGTTTTCCATTAATCGCCTCGTAGACATTGTCAAAGTCTTCGTTCATGACTCTGATGTTCTTGATTTCGGATTCCACTACCTTCTTAGCGAGTATTCCAGAGATTGAGACATCTCTTTCTAAAGCGAGAAAGTTCCCTTCTCTTTTAGTCGAAAGCCCCAATACGAAATCGCCTTTGCCTGATCCGACCTCTAAATAGATCTTTTCAGCCTGGAAATATGGATCTTCGGTTTTTATTTCTTTAAGAACGACTCCATCATGCTCATCTAAGTATGGAGCCGCCCATTTCTTGAAGCGGCCTCTCATTACTTTAAATTACCTAACATGTAAATAGCACGAGCGTAGATTGCGATGTCCTTCATGAAATCCTTGCGGCTGATGAATTCGTCAACGCCATGCATGTTGCCTTGAGCTTCTCTATTTGCTGGGAAGACAGCGCCGAATGCAACGCAATTTGGAGCTTCCTTAGCATATGTTCCACCGCCGATTGCGAGTGGCTTAGCAAATAAGTCAAATGTCTCTTTCTTATAAGCCTTCATAAGCGTAGAGACCAACGGTGATTTCTTATCGAATAAGAGGTGAGCGTGGCCTTCTCCTAAAGGAGTTGCTTTGAGTCCTGTCTTTGCGACTAACGCAGCAACAAGGTCATCTCTCTTAGCGTCTTCGCCAAATCTGAAGTCAAGAGTCATTGATAGGAGTTTTGTTCTCTTCTCGTACTTGAAGATGCCGTAGTTATATGAGCACGCTCCAAGTTCTTTTGACGTGACGTTTCCGCCCCAGTAGGATCCGTCTCCGGAATTGATGACTGGAACGAGGTCGAGTAAATCTTTGATCTTGAAGAATTCGCCGATCGCCTTAAATGCGATGCCGGCAGCGTTGATGCCTTTCTCTGGAGTTGAGCCGTGAGCTGACTTTCCTTTGAATCTAACAACTGTGATAAACTCGTTGGATGAGATGTCGCATGGGACGTTATTAGTCTTTAAGTATTCTTCGAATTTCTTGTTTGTCTTCAAAGTGACTAAGAGGGAGTCGCAGACTGCATTGGTAACAACTCCGCCGTCCATAGCGGTGATAGGACCGAGATCTAATGTCTTTGTGAGTACATATGATCTCATTCCTTTTTCAGCGTAGATTAATGGGTAATCTGCATCTGGTGTGAATGCGTATTTAGCATGCTCGCCTTTGAATTTCTTGAAATAATAATCGAGGCAGGACGATCCTCTTTCCTCATCTCCACCTGAAACGATTTTGACTCTAAAGCCTTTGAGTAATCCAGCATCCTGAAGTAATTTTGTAGCATAGATTGCGGCAACGAGTGGGCCTTTATCATCTGCGGCGCCTCTACCATAGATGACGCCATCTCTTTCATCAGGGTTGAATGGGCCTGTTGTCCATGAACCTGTTGCTGGAACAACATCAGAGTGGCCATAGATTCCGATGAGCGGTCCTTCTTCTCCGATTGTTAACTCAGTGCAATAGCCATTGACCGTGTTGACTTTCCAGCCGAAGTCTTTTCCGATTTTGCCAACGAAATCAAGAGCCTTCTTGACTCCCCATCCGTAAGGCTGTCCTTCTTTTGAAGTTGTTGCATCATAAACTGAATTGATTTTGATGAACTGTTTGAGTGTTGCGACGGCTTTATTCTCATAGCCTTTCGCGAGTTTCTTAAAATTTGCCATATAGTCTCCTACGCTTCATTTCATCTTCCAAATAACACCTACCGATGAAGCTTTAGTGTCTTCCATAACCGTTTATTAATACCGCTTTTGAAGATGATTATCGGTTATGTCAATTGACATAAAGTCACGACACTAAGTGATAGTTTAATATTCTCTTTAAGAAGATTAAAGTACAAAGAAAAAACCAGCATAACTCAATATGCCGGTTTTGAATCATTATTCGTGGTACACAGAGCCTATATCACGGTTTTTAACTGCAAATTTAATTAGCTTATAAACAACCGGTGACATAACGGCGGCGACAGCGAATTCAACTGCAAAGTTGACTGTTAATGAGATTCCAACAACAGTTAATCCAAGGCTAGTAAGGAAATCCTGGAAGAAAATGAATGAGCCAAGCATGAACAATCCTGTGTTAACAATTGGAAGAATTAAAGAAGCAACGATTGCGGCAACGAGGTCATTCTTCTTGTGGATGAGTTGGAATAAGAATCCTGATGCGAGTCCGCCTAATCCGGTCTTTAATAAGCAAAGGAACACAGTTGCAACCGCATTTGCGCCTAAGAATCCGCCTGTTGCTGGATCTAGAATGATTAGGAATCCATCAACTGCGCCGAGGAATAAACCCCACCAAGGTCCGTATAAGCACGCTCCAATTACGATAGGAAGCAATGCGAGGTTAATTGAGAAAGGCTTTAAAGGCACGAATGTGCTTATTGCCCATAATGCAGCTACTAGAGCGGTCATGATAGCGACTCCAGCAATCTGTCTTGTAGTTATTTTAGTTTTCATGTTTTCTCCAAATGAGCTAATGCTCAATGTTTAAAAAATGAAGTAGTACGTTGATATGCTTTTCTAAATGATGTGTTGTTCTTTTATTTGCCTCTTCTGTAATACATTGAAGCAAGACCCTCGAGAGTGAGATTTTCATCGAAAATGAAGCCTTCAAGCAATCCTGTTAAGTATCTTGAATTTCCACCTGTGATTATTCTCTTTAACGGGTAGCCAGCCTCTTTTTCAAAAGCCTTGGCAAAACCCTCAATCTCATAGCATGTACCATAGATAATGCCTGAATTCATTGAATCTAATGTATTAGTTCCTATGACACGCTTTGGAGCTTTGAGATTGATCTCAGGAAGAGCAGCTGCCCCACTCACCAGAGCATTAATCGAGATACGGACACCAGGCGCGATTGAAACACCGGCAAAGGATCCGTCTTTATCAAGGAAGATATATTTATTAGCGGTTCCCAAATCTACGATGAGACATGAGTTCCCATATTTCGAAGATGCACCTACACAGTCGGCAATCAAATCAGCACCGACTTCGTTTGGGTAATCACACTTGAGTTTTAGCCCGGTTTTAAGGCCAGGTCCGACGGTTAGTGCCCTAACACCCCATAGGTCTTTGCTCATCTGCATATAAAATGCAGTCTTGCTTGGAACGACCGAGGAGATTATGACTCCATCAATGTTCCCTACCTCTTTATGGAGAAGCTTGAAGCCCGCTCCTTTTACTGAAGCATCGTCTGCAGAGGTTACAGATGATGTCTCAAACTTATGAGTAGCGATCAACGTTTCGCCCTCAAACACACCAAAATTTGTCATGGTGTTGCCAATATCAATGGCTAATAGCATATGGTCTACCTCCGCTCCAATCTCAACCTTTGTTGAGTATCGGGCAAGTAAAGTATAATCATTTTGATTATGATGACAAAAGAAAAAGGCGTCTTTCGACACCTTTAAATCTTAAATTGAGGATTATAAGACACCCTGAGCGATCATTGCTGTTGCAATCTTATCGAATCCAGCGATGTTTGCACCTGTTAAGCAGTCGTTAGCAGCAATGCCATATTTCTTCTGTGTGGCATTGATGTTTTCGTAGATAGCTTCCATGATGCCTTTGAGTCTTGCATCGACTTCTTCGAATGTCCAGCTGAGTCTCATTGAGTTCTGTGACATCTCTAAGCCTGAGGTAGCGACACCGCCTGCATTTGCAGCCTTGCCTGGTCCATAGAGAACGCCATTATCGATTAAGAAGTGAGCAGCCTCTAATGTACATGGCATGTTAGCGCCTTCGCAGACAACCTTACAGCCGTTTGCGACTAATGCCTTAGCATCATCGATGTTAAGTTCATTCTGAGTTGCGCATGGAAGAGCGATGTCAACCTTTGTTGTCCAAAGAGTTGGAGCGCCTGCGACCTTCTCGACATATGTGACGCCTGGAACGCGTGCAGCGTAATCCTTGATTCTTCCTCTTTCGACTTCCTTAATCTGCTTGAGGACAGCGACATCAATTCCGTCTGGTGCATAGATCCAGCCGTTTGAGTCTGATAATGTGACGACTTTAGCACCGAGTGCCTGAGCCTTCTCTGTAGCATAGATTGCAACGTTACCTGAGCCTGAAACTGCAACTGTCTTTCCCTTGAAAGAGTCACCGAAGACTGTTTCCATAGCCTTAGCTGTGAAATAGCATAAGCCGTAACCTGTAGCTTCAGTTCTTGCAAGAGATCCACCGAATGTGAGGCCCTTACCTGTTAATACGCCTGTGAATTCGTTCTGAAGTCTCTTGTACTGGCCAAACATGTAGCCGATTTCTCTACCACCTGTTCCGATATCGCCCGCTGGGACGTCGGTGTCTGGTCCGATGTGTCTATAAAGCTCTGTCATGAATGCCTGGCAGAATCTCATGATTTCCATATCTGACTTGCCTTTTGGATCGAAGTCAGAGCCACCTTTAGCACCGCCCATTGGGAGTGTGGTGAGCGAGTTCTTCAAGCACTGTTCAAGAGCTAAGAATTTAAGGATTGAAACGTTGACTGATGGGTGAAGTCTGATGCCGCCTTTATAAGGGCCGAGAGCGGAGTTATACTGGATTCTCCAACCTCTGTTAACACGGACCACATTGTTGTCATCGAGCCAAGCAACTCTGAACTGAACTAAGCGTTCAGGTTCAAGGAATCTTTCTAATAACTGGTTTTTCTCAATGGCAGGATTCTTCTCGACCATAAGTTCGAGAGACTCAAGAATTTCCTGGCAGGCCTGTGTGTATTCCTTTTCTCCAGGGTTCTTGGATTTGAATTCTTCAAACACTTTGTTGACGTAAGCATTGTTCATAGAAAATTTCTCCTTTTTTAACACGTCGCATTATATATATAAGGATTTTAAATGACACTATTTTTTAGCAAAATTTACTTCTTTTTTTTGAATGAAAGAAAAAGGCGCTCATGTAAGCGCCTTCATGTTTTTTAAGCAACGACAATGTTGAATATTCTTCCTTTAACGTAGATGACTTTCTTGATTGTTTTGCCATCTAACCAGACTTTTAGTTTCTCTGAAGCGAATGCAGCTTTCTCTGCTTCTTCCTGAGTTGCATCTGGAGAGAGGGACAAGACATCTCTGACCTTTCCGTTGACGGATACTGCAACATTAACCGTGTTGAGTGTGAGCTTAGATTCATCGAATGTTGGCCATGGCTCATAAGCGAGGGTCTTTTCGTGTCCTAAGTTCTCCCACATCTCCTCACCTGCGAATGGGGCAACGCAAGAGAACATCTTGACGAAGCCTTCAATGTAAGGGCGATAGAGTGTTTTTGCCTTATAGCAATCGTTGATGAACACCATCATCTGAGAGATTGCGGTGTTGAACGATAAATCTTCAAAGTCTCCTGTAACTTTCTTAACCAAGAAGTTATATGAGTAGTCGAGTTCGCCTGAATTTGTATCAACGATTCTAGCCTTGAATTCATCTTCGCTAACCAAACGGAAGCATCTTTCGATGAAACGTCTAGAACCCTGTAATGAATCGGTGTTCCATGGTTTTGCATCACATAATGGGCCGGCAAACATTTCGAACATACGCAATGAGTCTGCGCCAACCTCTCTAACGATGTCGTCTGGGTTAACAACATTTCCACGTGACTTGGACATCTTCTCGTGGTTTGCGCCAAGAATCATGCCCTGGTGATATAGTCTTGTGAATGGTTCCTTGCAATCAACAACGCCGATGTCATACAAGAACTTGTGCCAGAATCTTGCATAGAGCAAGTGTAAGACAGCATGTTCCTGACCGCCGATATATAAGTCGACTGGCAACCAGTGTTTGATGAGGGCTGGATCTGCGATAGCCTCAGTGTTATGTGGATCGAGGTGTCTCATGTAATACCAGCAAGAGCCTGCCCACTGTGGCATTGTATTGGTCTCTCTAGTACCCTTTTTGCCATCGATTGTGACGTTCAACCAATCTGGTGAAGCGTTGGTTAATGGTGGCTTGCCATCTCTAGATGGCTTGTACTCATCGAGTTCAGGTAAAACGAGAGGTAATTCATTTTCTTTTAAGGCAACTTCCTTGCCGTCTTCCATTGTGACGACAGGAATTGGCTCGCCCCAATATCTCTGACGTGAGAAAATCCAGTCTCTTAACTTATAGTTAACAACTTCTTTTCCAGCGCCCATTGCCTCGAGGTGTTCTGTGATAACCTTCTTGGCTTCCTTGATGTTTAACCCATCGGCATATGCTGAATTGATGTGAGGTCCGTCTTCAACGAATGCCTCGGTTCCGGTATAGCCTTCTAATACAGGGATTAGTTCGAGTCCATATTTTGATGCGAATGCGAAGTCGCGTTCATCGTGGGTAGGAACAGCCATGACTGCGCCTGTACCATATGAGCCAAGAACATAGTCAGAGATATAGATAGGGATACGTTTACCGTTGATTGGGTTAACGGCGTCTGCGCCTAAATAGACACCAGACTTATCTTTCTCTAATGATGTTCTAGCAAGATCTGACTTCTTTGCAGCCTCAGCAACATAGTTCTCAACTGCTTCTTTCTGAGCATCTGAGACTATTTCCTTAACGAGTGGGTGTTCTGGGGCAAGGACGCAGTACGTGCATCCAAAGAGCGTGTCGACACGTGTTGTGAATACTCTGAAACTCTTATCAGTTCCAGCTACGCCGAATTTGATTTCGACACCGGTTGATCTTCCGATCCAGTTCTTCTGCATCTCGAGTGTGGATTTTGGCCAGTTAAGTAAGTCAAGGTCTTTCTCAAGCTTATCAGCATATGCTGTAATCTTAAGAATCCACTGTCTCATTGGCATACGGATGACTGGATAGCCACCACGTTCTGACTTGCCATCGATGACTTCTTCGTTAGCAAGGACTGTGCCGAGTTCTGGACAGTAGTTGACCGGTACGTTAGCAACATAGGCTAAGTCGTGCTCGAATAACTTAACGAAGATCCACTGGGTCCACTTGTAATAATCCTGATCGATCGTGGCAAATTCCTTTGTCCAGTCGATTGACATACCGAGTGACTGAATCTGATCCTTGAAGTGTGCGATGTTTTTTCTTGTGAACCCTTCTGGGTGCTCGTTGTTTGCAACAGCGAACTGTTCAGCAGGTAAGCCGAAAGCGTCCCATCCCATTGGGTGAAGAACGTTGAAGCCCTGCATTCTCTTCATACGGCAAACAATATCGCTTGCGGTATAGCCTTCAGGGTGTCCGACATGCAATCCCTGTCCTGATGGATAAGGGAACATGTCGAGTGAATAATATTTTGGTTTGCTAAAATCGTGGGTATCGCAGAAGAAGGTATTGTTTTCTTCCCAATACTTTCTCCACTTAGCCTCGATTTTCTGATGATCGTAAGCCATGTTAGACTCCTTTTTATAAATGATGAGTTGGTTATTTTGTAAGAGCTGCGATGTATAAGTCTTCGTAGTTCTTTGCAGACTGTGCCCATGAACGGTCAAGTCTCATAGCGTTTCTTGCGACCTTGTAGAATGATTTCTGGTCAGCATAAAGTGCTCTACTCATGCCAATAGCATAATCCATTCCCATTGCATCATAGTTATTGAAACCGATTCCATTAGATGAATTTATGTTGTCCCCAACATATCCTTCAACGGTGTCGGCAAGTCCTCCGGTGTATCTTACGATAGGTAATGTACCATATCTCTGAGATACCATCTGAGAGATTCCACAAGGTTCAAAGAGAGATGGCATGAGGAAGAAATCGCAGCCAGCATAAATCTTGTGAGCAAGATCGTCTGAATAGCCGATGTAAATGCCACATGTGTCAGGGAATTCTCTCCTCAATTCCTCCATTTGCTGTTCAAGCTCGTATTCGCCAGAGCCTAGAACAACGAGGTTAGCGCCTTGTCTAAGAGCCTTTCTCATTGACTCAACGACGAGGCCGATGCCCTTCTGCCATGATAAACGCGAAACAAGTCCATAGACTGGTCCGCCGTAGAATTTTAGATTCATGGATTTGAGAAGCGCAGCCTGGTTTGCGTGTTTGCCTTCTTCAAGGTTTGTGATTCCGTAATTGAATTCAATCTTAGGATCTTTTCTAGAATCCCATTCCTTAATATCGATGCCATTGACGATTCCGACAAAATCATCGTATCTCCAGTCAAGAACACCGTTAAGATGGAATTCTGAATTTGGATCGAGAAGCTCGTTTCTATGAGTTGGAGAAACGGTTGTGATCTTGTCGCAATAAATCATAGCGGCCTTGAGGGTTGAGACCATGTTGTTGAATCTAACAGCGCCGCTGTCATAGATTGAATCTGGGAGACCATAGAAGTCGCCGAGATAGAACTTGTCAAACTCACCTCTGAAGGCTGGGTTATGAATGGTTAAGACAAATTTTGTCTTTGAGAACAACGGGTTATCTCCTTCCTTTTCCTTGATGAGGACAGGAATGAAGCTTGCCTGGTGATCGTGGACATGAATGATGTCTGCCTGGTATTTAAGCCTATTCAAAAGCATGACTGAAGCGATTTGATAGAAAGCAAATCTTTCAGTGTCATCTGGATAGCTATAAAGGTTATCTCTCTCGAAATATGGACCATTCGATACGAGGTAATATTTGATGCCGTCAATTGTTGTTGTGTAGATTGTTGCGGTGTTTTTTCTCCATGAGAGAGAAACTTCAAATTCATCTACTTTCTTGTACTTGTACTGCTTTTCTTTCTTCCACATCGCCTTGTAAAGTGGCATCACGAGGATTACGTCGTGACCCATTTTCACAAGTTCTTTTGAAAGAGAGTAAGCAACGTCTGCGAGACCACCTGACTTTGCGAGCGGGTTGGCCTCGGATGAGAACATAGCTATCTTCATTAGATCTTGGCTCCTTGTCTGATGTAGATAAGGTTAGCCTTGTCTCCTGCGATGGTGTGTTTCTCAAGGACTGTTGAATATTTATCGATGATGACATTATCAACGTTAGCGCCGTCTAAGACCCAAACGTTGGATAAGAGGATGGAGTTGCTGACCTTTGCTCCTTTGCCGACTTTAACATCACGGCAGATGATTGAATTCTCAACTTCTCCTTCAACAACGCATCCGTTTGCAACGAATGAGTTAGCAACTTTAGAATCAACTCCATAGAGGGCTGGAGCCGTATCGTGTGTAGTTGTGTAAATTGGTCTTTCAGGAACGAAGAGCTGTTTTGCGACATCTCTATTTAGAAGTTCGAATGAGTAGTCGACATAATGCTGGAGGGAATCCATTCTTCTAACATATCCTTCGTGCTTAACGCAGTGGATGTTGAAGATGCCATTCTCAGCAAGGTATCCCATCATTTCCTTTAATCCCCATGAAGCTGATACTTTTGCGGATTCATCAAAGATTGTCTGTAACGCATCTCTATTAATGATCCAAGTGCCGAGCGCGACTTTTGCCTTTTTCTCAGAGCCATCGTTTGGCTTTGTTGAGATAAGGCAACCATCGCTATCAATCTCGTATGTGTTACCGCCAAACCACTGTTTGTCTGCATCATCGATTTCATGATAGAGAGTGGTGATCTTCTCACCTCTTTCAATATGTTCTTCGATGAATGGTGTGAGGTCGGTGTTTGTGATTACGTCTGCGGACTGAATAACGATGTATTTACAGCCTGAAGTAATAATGACCCAATCGTTTTCCTTCAAGTTAGCTAAGTCAGTGTTGTATGAAGGGTTAACCTGTCCTTTTTCATTGTAGAAAACGTTGATGTGGCCCATCTTTGTGTTATTGACCCATGACATGGAGTTGCCAAGGTGTTTCAAGATGGATCTCTGGTGCTCTTTAACTAAGATTCCGACGTTATCAATTCCTGAATTGCAGAAATTGGAAAGAGGAAAATCGCAAATCGCGTATCTTCCGAGGAAGCTTACGGATGCCAATGGACGATCCATAGTCAATTCGCCAAGTGAGCATGAGTTATGGCAATCGAGAATACCTAATACGCCTTTCATGTTATTTACCTGCCTTTCCATTAACGACAAGTTCGATGTTTCCTGGCTCGCCGTTTACATCTTCATCGACAAGGGTGTTCTGGCCGATGATCGCATTCGCTGCGTTGACGCCTGATTTAATGACGGCGCCATTCATAATGACGCAGTTCTTGCAGCTCGCACCCGCTTCAACTGTTGCATCGCTTGAAACAACACAGTGATCGATGTTGCCTAAGATTGATGCGCCTTGGTTAACGAGCGAATCCTTAACGATCGCATCAGGTCCAATGTACTGTGGAAGCGAGTGATTGTCTTCGGAATAAATCTTGTTATCACCCTGGACCTTATAAAGGTTGATGTTTGGGTCTCCGGATAAAAGTAAGTCCATATTTGCCTCATGCAACGAAGAGACTGTACCGACATCTTTCCAGTATCCTGAATAAGTGTAAGCAACCATCTTTTTCTTCTGTGCCATCATTGTTGGGATGATGTTCTTGCCGAAGTCGTGTTCTGAATTTGGGTCTGCTGCATCAGCTAAAAGAGCTGCTCTTAATGTCTTGTATGTGAAGATATAGATACCCATAGAAGCAAGGTTGCTTACTGGGTTTTTTGGCTTCTCTTGGAAGTCGACGATATTATCTTTGTCGTCTGTTACAAGGATTCCGAAACGTGGAGCTTCTGCCCATGGAACCTCATAAACTGCAATCGTGCAGTCCGCCTTATTCTCAATGTGTTTCTTAAGCATGCCGTTATATGTGCATGAATAGATGTGGTCACCCGAAAGGATTAAAACATACTCAGGGTTGACTCCATCAAGCCAGTCGATGTTCTGATAGATAGCGTCTGCGGTGCCTCTATACCAGTTGCTGCCTTCGTCTGTCTGTTTAGGTGTTAAAACAGAGGTGATTGATCTAACTCCATTCAATCCCCACTTCTCACCGTTTCCGACATAGGTGTTAAGTTCGCTTGACTCATATTGGGTCAAAACAGATACACAGGTGATTCCTGTGTTTGCGCAGTTTGAAAGTGGGAAGTCGATAATGCGATACTTTCCTCCATAAGAAACAGCTGGCTTCGCGACTTTCTTCGTTAAAGCCAACAATCTTGTGCCCTTTCCGCCTGCGAGAATCATAGCTGCCAATTTGGTGCTCATAATTTTCCCTCCAAAAATTGTGCCTATATTGTATCACAATATCTATGAAATGAACCTTTTCCTTTGCGTATCCTGCTATATTTTCTTCATATTCGGTGTTTTATCTAAAATATTTTAATATTTGGTTGCCCAATTGCTTCCATAGTGGTATATTCCTAAATGCGATTTTCGAGTCGTAACCCGAAAAGGAGTGAATTAATTATGTCAAGAGTATGCCAGATCACAGGTAAAGGACCAATGAGCGGAAACAATCGTTCCCACTCTGTTAGAGCAACAAGACGTGTTTGGAACGTCAACCTTCACAAGTACAAACTCAACGTCAACGGTAAAGTTGTTACTGTTAAGATGAGTGCTCGTGCTTATCGCTCACTCAACAAGAGCGCTAAAGAAGCTGAGTAATTAGTTCTTCTTACCAAAGAAAAATAGAAGCGGGAACCCCGCTTCTTTTTTATCGCTTTTAGCAATTGATAACAAATAATGAGATGACGCTTATTAAGTAGACGGCAAGATTGAAGAATACTACTAACCATTCCGTGAACGCTAAGGCAAAGAAACTTCTCTTACCTTCTTTCTCTACATATTCCCAAGAATAGACATCCCTCTTCACGAATAAGAGGATGACAAATGTCGCTATGAGTATAAGGAGAACGATGACGATCAATATGAATATGTCATATCTTGAACTTACCATGTTAGCCGTTCTGATGAGATTCAATACGCTAGACATTGTGAACGCATTTACGACAACCACCAGCCCATGACCTATCGCAAGGAATAGATGAGGCTGAGGCAATGTTGCTTTTACATACGTAAGGGCAACGCTTATACCAACTGCTACAACTCCTGCCAATAAGTTGAAGACGGAGAATAATACGAGTTGATCGTTATATCCACCACTATATTTAATGACATAGGCATAGAAAGGAAGTAGCGAGGCTAAATATATAAAATATAGTATGCGCGCTATAACCCTTGTAGCCGGATTCATTCTCTCGAAGGCCTCATAAGTCAAATAAGCTTTGAGGGAGTATTCCTCTCCTTCTTTTTTGTAACCGAAGAAAACGGTGATTAGGAAGGCCGCTAACATGATAGCAGGCACGGCAGTAAATAAGATGAAATATGAAATAGGCATTATAAAAGGGTCTCCACTCTTTCTTTAAAATCTTTATGACCGAATAAATATGAACCAGCGACCAAAACGTCGGCTCCAGCTTCTTTAACGATTGAGACGGTGGTGTCTTTTATTCCACCATCGCACTCAATCAAAAACTTACGGCCATCAATTGATGAGAGTTTCTTAACTTTCACCATCATATCTGCCATGAACGATTGGCCACCAGCGCCAGGTTCTACCGTCATAATAAGAACAAGGTCGATTTGGTCAAGAAAAGGATTCAATACTTCTACTGGCGTATTAGGCTTGATTGATATTCCGACTTTAGAGCCGGCGTCTCTTATGGCTTTGATAGTCTTAAAAACGACCTGGTCATCTCCGCACGCCTCATAGTGGAACGTGACAATAGATGCACCCATCTTTGCAAACTTAGGACCGATAATCCACGGCTCTTCCACCATTATATGGACATCCTTGACTAGACGATCAGAAACGTCGATTACCCTTTTTACGAAATCATCATTAAAAGTCGTCGCTCTAACGAATTTTCCATCCATTATGTCTATATGGACGAATGCAGCCTTCGAAGTCTTTATCAACGCTATTTCGTCTTCGATTCTATTCGGATCTGCAGCGAGAATAGATGGGGCTATATATGTTGTTTTGTTCTTATAATTTCCCATTGTTTATTTGAATCCAAATATCTTTGATAAGAGTGATTTCTTTTCCTTAAAAGCATTCTTGTCCTTAAGGACAGATTCGATCGCTCTTCTAAGTTGATTGCAGTTCTGATATCTCTCTTGATGTCTCTTGCGAAGGCATTTAATGACGATTCTATCAACCGCTTTAGGAATCGAAGAATACTCATCTGATGGAATTGGAGCGCTCTTTTTAACGATTGCGCTTACGACAGCTTTCTTATCTTCCCCGCTGAAAGGGAGTTTGCCCGTTAGCATCTCATAGAAAACTACACCCATCGAAAAAATGTCAGATTGGATGAGAGGGTCTCCTCCTGTGATGATTTCTGGAGCCGTATAGAATAGCGTTCCAGGAATGGCTTCTCTATTTGCTTTTTCGCCGACATGACTGGAAATTCCGAAGTCGGTGATTTTGACAGAGCCGTCTGCGGCGTAGAACATGTTATCCGGCTTGATGTCACGATGAACAACTCCATGATCATGGACGTATTGCATTCCAAGGCAAAGCTGCACCATGAATTCACATGCTTCTCTAGCGCTTAAACAATGGTTTTCAACCATGTTCAATTTATCTCTTAAAGTTCTGCCCTCAACATACTCGTTAATCATGTAAGGGCGTCCACCATCAACAGTGCCCTGACCATAGATGCGGACGATATGAGGCGAATTAAAACAAGCGCATGCCTCGCACTCTTTTCTAAAACGCTTGATATTTTCTGGGTCAGCCATGCAATCGACTCGCATGACCTTGATTGCGACATAGCGATGGGATAGTGAATCAAAGCCCTCGTAGACATCTGCCATACCGCCGTGAGCGATACGACCGGTTACACGATAGCGACCGTCTATTTTACTTCCGATCTCTATCATTGTGCTTCAGTCTCCCAAACAGCAACTCCAATGTTGTCGCTTCCGCCGTGTGCGTTAGCGGCGATGATTAGTGATATTGGTTTCTGGTCAACTCTCTCATCGCTTGAGAGAATTGCCTTTATCTCATCCGCTGGAACCTGGTTATATAAACCATCAGTGCATAATAAAATTGTTTCCCCACGGTATTTATATTGTTTGATGTCGATTGATAATGACGGATAGATGCCCATCGCGTTCAAAAGAACGTGTCTCTTTGGATGAGTAAGGGCTTCTTCTGGAGTGATCTTTCCGGTGTTGATTAACATCTGAACATAGGTCTGATCCTCTGTCAGTTGTTTAATTTCACCGTCTTTTAAACAATAGCAACGGCTATCGCCAATGGAGACAACAATCATCCTCTTATTAGAGATAAGGGCCGCAACAAGCGTAGTTCCCATACCTTTATACCTAGGATTCTTATCGGCTGTTTCGTAGATAGCGGAATTTGCCTTCTTAGCAATTTTTGTAAGCCAAGCCTTATCAGCGCTCGCAAAAACATGTTTTTTCTTTGAGGGGAATGATTTGGTTATGATGTCGATCGCCATTCTTGAGGCAACATCACCTTTCTGTGATCCGCCCATTCCATCGCAAACGACAAGAAGGATTTCACCATCTGGATTCATCAAAACGGACGCCTGGTCTTCGTTGTTTGTGCGAACTTTGCCTGGATGGACTTTATATCCATAGCTTCCACGGTATTTAGTTGCCATAGTTCTTCCCCTTCCTCTCATATTTAACTCTGAGTTGTCCACAAGCGGCATCAATATCTGTACCGAACTCTTTTCTTACAGTACAGTTGACACCTTTATCGTTTAAACGCCTATTGAAAGCGTGGACATTTTCGCTTCTTTCAAACGGTTTTTCTTTAACTGGATTCAGCGGAATGAGGTTAACGTAACAGAAAATTCCCCTGAGTCTTCTAGCAAGTTCATCAGCATTCTCAATTGAGTCGTTAAGACCTTTGATCATGATATATTCAAAAGTGACTCTGCGCCCTGCTGTTTCAACATAGTATTTAACTGCATCGAGAAGCTCATCCATGTTGTATTTTCTTGAAATTGGCATTATCTGATTTCTGATTTCATCATTTGGGGCATGGAGAGAAATCGCAAGATTGATTTGAATTCCCTCGTTAGCGTATTTCCTGATGCCATCGACAAGGCCGCATGTGGAGACGGTTATGTGTCTTGCACCAATCGCAAGGCCCCTTTGCTCATTCATGACTCTCACAAATGACATTACGTTATCGTAATTGTCAAATGGCTCACCGGTTCCCATTACAACGATATGGGAGATATTCTCACCCTCTTCAGCAAGTAACTGGTTCATAAGAATGACTTCCCCTACCATTTCCGATGCAGTAAGGTTTCTTGTCTTGGCTAGAATTCCGGAGGCGCAAAAAGCACAAGCCATTGAGCATCCGACTTGAGACGATACGCAGATGACATTGCCGTAATCATATCTCATAAGGACCGTCTCAACCTTTGAATGATCTTCCATCTCAAGTAATAACTTGACGGTTCCGTCAGCGGCATTTTGGCGTGTGAAAATTGTTGGCAAGTCCAAGCAATATTCTTCCTCAAGAACTTTTCTGAAATTCTTGGATATATCTGTCATTAACGAGAAGTCATAGACTTTTTTAACGTAAATCCACTCATAAAGCTGTCTTGCTCTATAACGAGTTTCTCCACGGCTTGTCATTTCTTCTTCTAAAGCAGGAAGCGAAAAACCAAAGAGATTCTTCTTCATGATTCTATCTTTCCTTTGCTGACATAGCGAAGGCCGTTCCCTCTAATGGGTTAGCCAATGATGCTGGGTTATCAAGAATGATAGCATTCTCTTCTTTTTTGAGAACAGCGTAGTACATTGCTGTGTCGAGTTCATCCTGAGGGAAGAGCTGTTCTTCTTTAACGAACTTGAATTCTGTGTGGTTGAGCAAGAATTCGGAGATCGTCTGGTGGCCTTCTTTCTTGCTGATTGTGTAAACCATGTAGATGAGGAGTCCATCATCTGCGACAACCTTAGAAACGCCTTCAAGCGCTTCTTTCTCTTTTCTAAAGAGTTCATCCATTTCGCTCTTCTTGAAGTGAAGAAGATAATCTGGCTGTTCTCTAATCAAATCAAAGTTTGTGGATTTAGGCGATACGATTACCAAATCCTGTGGGCGAGAGATAGCTGCATCAAGGAATGTTGGATCAGCTGCAAAGTAGTTAATGTTCTTTAAGCCTTCGGTTCTAATCATTCTAGCGACATCTGCATACTTGTCTTCGGAATAGACTCCAAAGTTCATTCCGATCTTTGTGCCGTAGGTTTCGATTGCTTCTTTGAAGATTGAACCATCGCCATTTCCATCAAAGATGAAAAGTTCTGAAGGATCGCTGACTCTGTATTTATCTAAGATAAATTTAGTCGCTAGTCTTTCATTGAAGATCTTGCCTTCTTTGGCGGCTTCTAGTTTTCTTAGGGATTCCTTGCCCTGATAGTAATAAATACCTGGCACAGGTGAGCCTTTGAAAGCGTTAGGATCTATTGTATTCTTATCAAAGCCTTCTCTAACACGGACGGTCGAGATTCTCTGCTGAGCATTTTTTCTTAATACTTTGTACGTTGTTCCGAAACCATAATGCTCAATGATCTTAAGAACCCATTCTGGGGTGTTGTATCTTAATGATAAGTACTTGTTGCTTGATTTTGATATCTCAGCTGGGATGTATTCCTCAGGCTTACCCGATTTATCGAATAACGGTTTGAGGAGTTCAATTTTTTCTTCTCCAAGTTTTGCAAGGAGGTGGCTATCGACTTCATCTTTGTTGAGTCTCTGATAGAAGTAATACTCAGCAAGACATAAAGAGACAAGTCTCTTTTCTTCATCAGTCAAAACTTCAATTGGCTTCAAGAGATAAGAGAAGAGAAGATGGTGACGAAGTTCACATCCAACCAAAGATGCGACTGTATTTCTCTGAGGGCGGAGGTCAACGCTTGATTTAAAGACCTTTTTGAGAGCGTCAGCGAATGAGACGTCATTGGCAAGAACGTCTGTTAATACTGCTTCACAAATATCTAATGTCTGCATACTATTCTCCCCATTATTTATCTTCTTCAGTGAGGTATTCTTCATCAGCGCTATATTTAGCGTCTAACTCTTCCTCTTTGCCGGCGAATATATTTCCGAGGTAAGGCTCTGGAGTTGGTCCATCGTATTCCTCTTCGTTTTCTTCTGCGTATGGGTCATCCATGTCGACGATGTTGTCGGCTCTGATGAACTTAGGGTATTCATCATTCTGGTATTCGTAGTGGCTAGCCTCTTCGTAATACTCGAATGTTATGTTCATGTTAATTGTGATTTCCTTAAGGGTCTGGATAAGGTAATCGGCAACCTTCTCTTCAAGTGGTGCGAACTTTGTAGGAAGGTGAACTCTGACTTCGGTGTTCCATGAAGTCTGTTCTACTCCATTGTGAATAATGATGGAATTTGGCGCATAGAAAGATACTGCGTCTTCATCAACTTCGAAAAGCTGAGCGAGATTTTCTGTGTGCGTCTTGCTGTAGTGGCCAGCCACGTATTGGTCTAAGCCTAATAAAGAAATGGTGATCATATTGAATCCTCGATTCATATGTGATTATATCACATGAAAAAATGCCACGAATAGAGGAATAGTAAAATTTGATAAAATTATCAAAAATGGGTATTAATAATCTAATGGGTCAACGTTGATTGAAATGTCGACGGAGCCTGAAGAAATAGGCGATGATAAAAGGTCTTTTAAGGCCTCGACAACAGGTTCGCGTTTCTTCATTTTTAGAAGAACGACTCTCTTATGTTTTCCTGCTATCATCGAATAGAACGGGGTAATCGGTCCAACAACCGTCAATGTGTCGAGGTTTTTATCCTCTAGAGCTGTCTTAATGTCATAAGCTGCATTTACGCATTTTTCTTCATTAGCAGAAGCGAATTCAAGTAGGATTAAATAGACATATGGAGGGTATTGGGTAAGCTTTCTCTCATTCATTTCGCGAATGAAAAATCTTTCAAAATCCTGGGTAGCACCGAGAGTTATGGCATAATGTTTAGGGTTATAAGTCTGTATGAAAGCGACACCTTCTTTTGATGAGCGACCACTTCTTCCAACAGCCTGCGCGATCAGCTGGAAGGTTCTCTCCGCCGCGCGATATGTAGGCAGAGATAATCCGATATCTGCCATAACAACACTTGATAGCGTGACGTTAGGGAAGTCATGTCCTTTTGCAATCATTTGAGTTCCGACAAGGATATCGTATTCACCGTTTCTAAATGCCTTCAAAGTCTCTTCCATTTTTTTGGAAACTTGGCTGACATCAGAATCCATTCTTGCCACTCTACAACCTGGAATAATCTCTTTAAGTTCCTCAACAATTCGTTCCGTCCCATATCCAACTCTTCTTAATTTGGTATAACCACAGCCAGGACATTTGTCAGGATGAATCTGGACTTCACCGCAGTGATGGCATTTGAGCATGTGGTCGTGAACATGGTATGTAAGATTGCCTCCGCATTGAGGGCAAGCGAAAATGTATCCGCATTGAGGACAATTTATGGCGGTCCAGTATCCACGTCTGTTGATGAGAAGTAATGACTGTTCTTTTCTTCCGATTCTTTCTTGGATAGCCTGTAAAACAGGCTTTGTGATCTTTTCGGATTTTTTATCGTAGTTAAATCTATTGCATAAATCTATGATCTGAGTCTTAGGAAGAGGACGCTTATTGACTCTATTTTTCATCTCAGCGTAACCATAGACGCCTCTCATAGCGCGAGCTTTTGTCTCAAGAGTAGGCGTAGCAGAACCAAGCAACACCTTTGCATTAGAGATCTTGCCTCTCATAATGGCGACTTCTCTCGCGTGGTAATATGGAGAATTATCCTGTTTATATGACTCGACGTGTTCTTCGTCTAAGATGATTAATCCGATGTTGTTTAACGGAGCGAAAACCGCACTTCTAGCCCCCACAACAATCTGAGCCTTGCCTTGCGCGATTCTACGATATTCGTCATATCTTTCCCCTGGGGTCAACTCGCTATGAAGAATCGCGACTTTTGGCCCGAATCTGCGTGAAAAATACTCGACCATCTGAGGGGTGAGATTAATCTCGGGAACAAGCATTAAAACAGTCTTTCCATCCTCGAGATATTTCTCCGATACTCTAAGATATACCTCGGTTTTACCAGAACCAGTAACACCCTGAAGTAGTACAACATCTTTCTGCGCAGAAAGAATTGTGTCATATGCGCTTCTTTGCTCAAGAGACATCTCATGCGGATTTTCTCTTTCTTCAGGAGGAAGAACGAATCTCATCTTCTCCTTATTAAAAATAAGCACTTTCTTCTTATCTTCTAACGCTTTAAGAATCGCAGGTGATCCGCACTCTTTCTTGAGAACATCACCATTCGATGCGATGAGCCTCAACATTTCTATTTGTTTTGGTGTAAGGCCGTCTTCATTTTGATCTATAACCTTGGCCCACTTCTCATATGCGATTTTAGGACCCTTCAATGATGACATCTTTGGCGATAATGTCTTTGGGAGCATTGCCTGAAGAACAGAGATAAGAGGCGCCATGTAATAATCGGCAACCTGATTGGCGAGTTCCATCAATTCATCATTAATAAGAGGTTCCTCATCAATGATGTCTGACTCGTAAATCTCTTTTATTGCGTATCCGCACTCCTGTTCAAGCTCATTTTGGGTTTTATCGACAACCTGAACTTCTGTTACAAAGCCCATGATTTCTTTACCGTTAAAGTTGATTCTTACTCTAAAACGCTCAGCAACTTTTTTCTTGCCAAAGTACACATAAGAAAAAGTTCGCGCTAATGCACGAGCTCCATACTGTGTTAAGACGCTCACTAATTGCATAATTCAATTATACAACTATGTTGAGCATATTAACTAATCAGAATTTTTGTTACTTTCTTTTACAATGATATCGCGGATAAGTTTAGCCGTTTCTTCAAGGTTGTCATTAACAACCGGATATTTGTAATTAGATGATTGGTCAATTTCGGCTGCTGCCTTGGAAAGTCTTTCTTGAATGACGTCTTCAGGCTCACTTCTTCTGCCCCTGATACGATTTTCTAAAGCCTGCATTGATGGAGGAAGGATGAAGAATGAAACGACGTCGTCGCCAATCTCTTTGCACTTAGCCATGACAGTTTTAGCGCCGTTGACATCGATTTCCAAAAGAACGTTCTTTCCTTCATTCCTTAACTGATCGACATAACTCTTTGGTGTACCGTAATAATTGGATACAAAGAAGTTATATTCAAGGAGGTTGCCCTCTTTGATGTTCTTCTCAAATTCTTCTTTAGTGACGAAAAAATACTCTCTTCCGTTTTCTTCACCAGCGCGTGGACCGCGTGTAGTCATGGAAATGGAATATGCGAGGTTGAGTGTCTCATCCTCCATAACTTTCTGTCTAACT
The DNA here is from genome assembly GCA_024408235.1 of Bacilli bacterium. Classification (GTDB taxonomy): domain Bacteria; phylum Bacillota_I; class Bacilli_A; order RFN20; family CAG-826; genus UBA4951. The sequence continues at coordinate 58,212 of JAKSVF010000001.1, read as the reverse complement.
GTGCCTTTCCCGACACCGCTAGGTCCTGACATAATAATCAACAATCCACGTTTCATTGTAAAAAGTATAGTTATATTTTCATTTTGTTACAATGACTAGTAACTAAAATAGTTAATTAACGCATTTAATGGTATTATTGTTCATGTTATGAGATTTACTGCTGAAAATTTGGAAAACTTTGTAACATTTATGAAAGAAAAGCTTATCAATAAGCATATCTCTCATCCATTTTTCTATGCATCAAATTCCATATTCTTCCACTTGTCCGGAAAAGACGATCATCGATTTGTAATTTCTCTAGATGATGCGGACCCAAGATTCTACACGGCAACCCATTCAATAGACGGAAGAGGGCAAGATTCTAGGTTCCTTGACCAATTTCAAAAAGAAGTCGGAAATGCATATATCATCGATATGGAGTGCGCCGAGAAAAATAAAATAGTTAAGTTCACTCTCACAATAATCAACTCAGTCTATAAAGAAGAATCCAGGAATATGTATTTCGAGATGATTCCTCATCATGCGAACCTTATTGTCACGGACGCAAATGACAAAATCATCGTTTCATATAGACCAGGAGACTTTACCGATGCAAGACCTTTATACAGAGGTATGACATACTCCTACCCTCCAAAAGGTAATTTCCAGCATGAGGAAAATGGATTTGACCCAAACGAATATTTGAAACACTGTCTTGATAAGGAAATAGAGATTTCTGCAAGAAGAAAAAAAGATCGCTTTGGCCACATTATTACAACTCTTAAGGCAAAAGAAAAATCTTTAGCCAAAAAGATCGTCGTTCTTCAGAAAGAAATCGAGGAAGCTAAGACGCATTTAGATGACGCTCGATTTGGAGACGCCATATACATCTGCTACAGCGACATAAAGGATGGCGCCAAATCATTTGTATACGAAGGTGAACTCATTAAATTAGATCCTTTGAAATCTCTCCCTAAGAATGCAGAAAAGTATTATAAAAACGCGAAGAAGGCAAAACAGACAATCGCATACGGTGAAGAAAACATTCTTAAGACCGAGGAGGAGTTAGAAAACGTCGCTTCTGCTCTCAAACAAGTTTTGGCCGCCGATGAAGAAGGACTTGAAATTCTTGAAAAGGATTTAGGCCTTGGAAAGAAAACAAATAAAAAGAGAAAAGACACTTTTGATTCGCTTTCGTTAGCTACACTCCCATATCAAGTCGATTACAAGGGGACAAGAATTCTATTTGGAAAAACATCCAAGCAGAATGACTGCCTAACATTCTTATTTGGCACAAGCAAGAATCATATGTGGCTTCACATCATGGGAGATTCTGGCTCGCATGTCGTCATTAAAAAGGATGATGCAAGTGAAGAGGAGATACGTGTAGCTGCCGAGATTGCGCTATTGAATTCACATCGAGAAGATGGTGAAGTCATGTACACTTTCCGCCGCAACGTTCGCAAAGGAAATGTTTCTGGACAAGCTATAGTAAAACAATTTGAATCAATTAGGATTGATAATATATCAAAACATACTAAAGATTTACTAAAGTCCGCTGTCAGAATGGATATAGGAAAATAGTTTTAAAATAAAAATGGCTGATCTATGAACTGAACCCCATTTAGTTCACTGTTTCAGCCTATTTATTATTTTGTGTTATTTGGAAACGCCTCATCATAAGCTTTGCAATCTTTTATAATCGCATCGATGGCGGCCTGTCTTCCCTTCATTTCTCCAACATCGGTGAACTTACCATGTTCAAGGTCCTTATAGACTCTAAAGAAATGTTGGATTTCTTCTGTGATATGAATAGGAAGCTCTGTTATATCTTTATATCCTCTATACAGTGGATCGTGAGCGCATACGGCGATAACTTTCTCATCGAGTTTTCCACCATCTATCATTTCAAGAAGCCCAATTGGATAACATATGGTTGTGGCCATTGGAAGGATAGGCTCAGAACATAGAACCAATACGTCTAATGGGTCACCGTCTTCAGATAAGGTGCGAGGAATGAATCCGTAGTTCTGCGGATAATGGGTCGATGTGTAAAGGATTCTGTCGAGAATCAACATACCCGACTCTTTATCAAGTTCATATTTATTCTTTGATCCAGCACTGATTTCAATACATGCTAAAAATCTTTCAGGTTTAATCCTGTCTTTTGACACTGAGTGCCATATAACGTGCATATTTGCCATATGTAATACCTCCCCATTACTTTATCATTTTTTAACGAATGTAGTTAGAAATGTTAAATGCTGATATATTAATAGTATGAAAAAAAGAGTTGTCTTAGAGATTTCTATTTTGCCATTGCTCCTTACCTCGTGCGGAGATGGGGTTGGCAGCAAAACTTTTTTTGTCGATAGGACCGAGGAAGTAAATCTTTCGTTTGAAGACGACACTCTTGCGTATTCCAATCACGCCTACTACAAAAACTGGGACGAGATTAAACCTCAACTTGATTTGGGTATTGGGATGCTAGTTGTCTTAACGCAAACGACATGTGGTCATTGCATTAGATTCAAAGACACTTTTGTTGGTTTCTGCAAAGCCAACTCAATCGCGTACGGAGTAATAGAGAATACTGGTAAAACATATGAGACGTACCAGGAATATCATAAACAAGTTGACGCTTTGAACGAGTATTATGGATATGCTGAGGGAGATGAAGAGCTAATCTCCGCAGCAACTCCTTCTGTTCTTGGACTAAACTCTGAAAAAGCCTTTGAAATAGTCGGTGGAGCGGTTTCATATTCTAGGCTCTCTGTTGAAGTCAAAAGATTCGTTACCCTTACAGAGATATATCACACAAGAACCTTCTCAATAACAGATGAGAAAACACTTAAGTACTTATTAGATTCGACCAATAACGATTCAGTTGACTTCTATAAAAATGAGTTATACCCAGAAATCAAAAAATCAAAAAAGAGGGTCGACATCATTGATTTCGATTTGCTAGACGATTCGAACAAACAATCAGTTCTCGATGCATATTCTTTAAATGAATACGAACCTCTACTGATATGTGAAGACGGCACTGTTAATGTAAAAAACGACCTAGACGCTGCTAGATCGCTTATTAAGGGCTACAAGTAATTAGGATAAATATTCTTGAACGTACGACTGGAATTTCAAACCTTCCTCGTACGTTTTAAATTTGCCATAGTAGTATTGGTCGCCCATGACCTCAGAGATGCCGTGTGGATATCTGCCAGAAACCATCAATTGAGATTTGAAGAGGTTGCAAATATCTTCATGCGAATGCGCGTATTTCATGCAATCTTTTCTGCTGACCGCAAAAGCGTAGTACTTCTCAAGGTTCATCGCCTGTCTATTTTCATCATACGCAATAACATCTGCATATATAGCGTGCAACGAAACTGAATTAGCGTAATTCATGAGGTCAGGTGTGTTACCTCCCGGGCAGCGCATATTGCATTCTAAAGCAATAAACTCGCCTTTCTTCGCAAGTCCAGGCCTATCAGATTTAAGAACGAAGAACTCGATGTGGAACAAACGTTTCTTAATTCCAAATGATTTAACAACTGCTCTTCCAGCCTTTTCGAATGCGACAGGATCAACATCCTGCATCGGGAGTTCAAATGGCGTGTTCCAATAGAAGTTATCAAGATTCTCATTAACCGTTATTGCGACTGCGACAGGGAAATGATCGGTGCAGCAGAAAACGACATTAGAATTAGAATCGCAACATCCATCAAACGACACGATCGAACCATCGATATATTCTTCCATGATATATGTCTCAGGGAGTTCCTTTGAAAGGAATTCAAGAAGCCTCTCTTCTGTTTTTATGGAATATGAATCAGAAGCGCCAACACCGACATCAGGCTTAACGAAGACAGGATAACCCACTTCTTCAACGAACTTTTTAGCCTTTTCAAGGTCTTTTGGCCCATCCACCAACACGTAACGCATTGTTTTAACGCCTGCGCGAGAGAATGCCTGTTTCATGGCTGATTTAGCTTTAATGGCGTTCATGTCCTCTGGCAAAAGACCGGTTGTGATTCCTAAATCTTTTCTCAAACGAGCATCCTGCGTTAGCCACCACTCGTTATTGGACTCGAGGTAGTCGATTTTGCCATACTTCTTTTCGAAGAAACGGCATGCATTTAAAACAGCTTCATAGTCACTGAGGGTAGGAAGCCAGTAATATTCGGTTGCTGACTCCTTCAATTCAGGCAATAAAGCTGTGTATGGTGTGTCACCAATGCAAAGAACATTCATGCCCCTAGCACGGAGTTCTTTCACGAATTGGAAGTATCTTTCTGGAAAATTAGGCGAGATATAAATGAAATTCATGCCGTAATAATCCTATATTATTTAAAATCTTCAATAATTTTTTCAGCATCTGCTAAAGATTTAGCGCAAATTGCTTCGGTGGTGATTATTAAAAGCCTTTCACCTTTCATCTCGACAGCGCCTTGTTTGATAACGTAGAAAGATTTCACACTGCGAGATGTGAATTTCAAAATGCCAACGTTTTTAAGCGATGCAATATACGGAGTGTGACCCCTTAATATGCCGACGGGACCAGTGTTAGTAGGAACATAACACTCATCCACTTCGCCTTCGAAAACGAGGCCCTTGGCAGATAATATTGTAAGAACTATCTTCTCACTCATTATTTACCTTCCATTTCTTTGGCCTTCTTCTCGACCTGCTCTATTGTTCCACAATATAAGAAAGCATTCTCTGGGTACATATCATATGCTCCAGATAAGATGGCCTTAAATGAACGGACCGTGTCCTGGACAGTAACGTATTCGCCTGGGAAGCCGTTAAACTGCTCAGCGACGTGGAATGGCTGAGAGAGGAAGTTTCTGATTCTTCTTGCTCTAGCGACAACCGCTTTATCCTCATCACCGAGTTCATCAAGGCCTAAGATAGCGATGATATCCTGAAGCTCTTTGTATCTCTGAAGGATTTTCTGAACATCACGTGCAACCTGATAATGTTCTTCGCCTACGATCGAAGGATCGAGTGCGTTAGATGAAGACTCAAGTGGGTCAACTGCTGGATAGATACCTAAAGCTGCGACGTTTCTGTCAAGAAGTGTCTTAGCATCTAAGTGCGAGAATGTTGTTGCTGGAGCTGGGTCTGTTAAGTCATCAGCTGGGACATAAACCGCCTGGACTGATGTAATAGAACCATCCTTAGTTGAAGTGATTCTTTCTTGTAACTGTCCCATTTCGGTTGCAAGGGTTGGCTGATAACCAACAGCTGAAGGCATACGTCCTAAAAGGGCGGATACTTCAGATCCTGCCTGAGTGAAACGGAAAATGTTATCTATGAAGAGAAGAACATCCTTGTGTTCTCTATCACGGAAATGCTCTGCCATTGTTAAGCCTGTGAGGCCAACACGCATACGAGCACCAGGTGGCTCGTTCATCTGGCCGAAGACAAGGGCGGTGTTCTTAAGAACTCCCGATTCCTTCATTTCGAAATATAAATCATTACCTTCACGTGAACGTTCACCGACACCTGCGAAAACAGAGATGCCGTTATGCTCGCTTGCAATATTGGAAATTAGTTCCTGGATTAAAACTGTTTTGCCAACACCAGCGCCACCGAATAAGCCAATCTTGCCGCCTTTAACGTATGGGCAAAGGAGGTCAATAACCTTGATTCCTGTCTCAAGAATCTCCGTAGAGACCGACTGATCAGCAAATGTTGGAGCCGCTCTGTGAATTGGGTCTTTTTTGCAATCATCGAAATCATTCTCAAGCTCATCGATTGGATCGCCAAGAACATTGAACATACGTCCAAGAGTCTTGTCACCGACCGGAACTGAGATAGGGGCTTCTGTATCGATAACCTCAGATCCTCTCTGAACGCCATCTGTTGCACCCATCGCGACGGATCTGACGGTATCATCTCCGATATGCTGCATGACTTCAGTTGTTAAGACTGAGCCATCTTTCATTTTGACTTTTAAAGCTGTTAGCAAAGGTGGGAGATGCTTTTTCTCGAATTTGACGTCGATGACAGGTCCAACTGCTTCAACGACCGTTCCAATGTAAGTTTTCTTTTCGTTCATCGGTTTTTCCTCCTTTAGTTCTCAGCTCCACCGACAACTTCGGTGATTTCCTGAGTGATTGCACTCTGTCGTGCTTTGTTGTATTCAATCGTAAGTTTATCGAGCAATTCATCAGCGTTATCATTCGCGTTATCCATCGCCGCTCTTCTGCTCGACTGTTCCGCCAACTGTGATTCCAGCAATTTCGAGTAAATGACGCTGGAGAGATACGGAACCATGAGGTTATGCATGAGCTCCTTAGGGTCTTCATCGAACTTTGGCGGGATGTTATCGGCGCTTGTCCATGAGCCTGTCTCTTTTTCGATTGGAAGGATTCCAGCAACTGAAGGCTCACTCGATATTGAATTTAAGTAGTGAGTATAGATGACCATAACCTTTTTCCACCTCAGCTCATTGAATTCGGTTTTTATGAGCTTAGAGACCTCGATAATGTGTTCCATATCAAGGCTAAGGTTTAAATTCTCATAAGAGACTACCTTTTCTCCGTATGTTTCTTTGTTGAAGTGATGGATGGCCTTTGAACCAAGCGGACAGATATAATCCTTATCCGTGATTATTGTGTGCGCATACTTAAGCACATTTGTGTTATATGCGCCGCATAAGCCAAGATCAGATGTAACTACGATATATAGGGTTGGCAAATCACCAACGTTCTCTTTCGAATAATGTGACTCCTCTGGCAAATACATAGACAAAACACCCATGAGATTACGGTACTCATTGGCATAGTTTGAATACTCGTCATGGAGCTTTAAGAGTTTCTTTACCTTGGCAGTTGCAATAAGTTGCATTGCCTTAGTAATCTTTCTTGTGCTCTGAACGGATTTAATTCTACGTTTTGTCTTATTTAAACCTTGTGACATTAGAAATCCTTATTATTTTGTAGTTGAGATCGAAGGCCACTTATCATTCTTGAATGATGCAATGGCGTTTGAGAGTTTAGCTTCTAATTCTTTAGAGAAAATCTTCTTCTCTTTTAATTCCTCAACGATGTCGTTATGAGAAGTCATGATTTCTTCTCTTAAAGCGGTGAGGAATGGGTTGACTGCCTTAAGATCAAGGTCGTCTAAATATCTGTTTTTAACTGCAAATAAATCAATGACCTCTTCATAGAAAGCAAGAGGAGAATTGTTCTTCTGCTTGAGTGATTCGGTGACAATAGCACCGTGATTAAGAATTCTCTTTGTCTCCGCATCAAGATCGCTGCCAAACTGGCTGAATGAGAGATTTTCTCTATAGTTTGCAAGCTCAATCTTTAAGGAAGAGGATACTTGTTTCATGCATTTGTACTGGGCTGCAGAGCCAACACGCGAAACGGAGAAACCAGAATCGACCGCTGGTCTTTGACCTGATGCAAAGAAGTCTGTAACTAAGAATATTTGGCCATCAGTGATGGAAATGACGTTAGTTGGAATATAGGCAGAGATGTCGCCCGCCTGAGTCTCGATGATAGGGAGAGCGGTGATTGAACCACCACCATATTTAGCATTAAGTTTGCAAGCTCTCTCCAAGAGTCTTGAATGGAGATAGAAGATGTCACCTGGATAAGCCTCACGTCCTGGCGCTCTTCTTAAAAGAAGCGACAAAGTACGATAAGCGACAGCGTGTTTTGATAAATCGTCAAATACGATTAAGACATCCTGTCCCTGCTCCATCCATTCTTCCGCAATAGCCATGCCTGCGAATGGAGCGATATACTGCTGAGGTGCTGGTTCAGATGCCGAAGCGTTAACGATAACGCAGTAATCTAAACAGCCTTTTTCTTTTAATTTATTAGTCAAGGAAGCAACTGAAGAATTCTTCTGTCCGATTGCGACATAGACGCATTTAACATTTTTGCCCTTCTGGTTGATGATCGTGTCGATTGCAATGGAGGTTTTTCCAGTCTGACGGTCACCGATGATGAGCTCACGCTGTCCACGTCCAATAGGGATCATGGAGTCAATTGCCTTGATTCCTGTTTCCATAGGAGTATTGACCGATTTACGGGTCATAACACCTGGAGCGATTCTTTCAATTGGTCTAGTTTTTGAGTATTCGATTGGGCCTAAATTATCTAAAGGCTGGCCTAAAGGTGAAATAACTCTTCCGAGCATTCCATCACCGACAGGAACTTCGACAACCTTACCGGTTTCTTTGACCAAGTCGCCTTCCTTAATTAAACGGTCTGAGCCAAGAAGAACAACGCCAACGTTATCGACGTTAAGATTCATGACCATACCATAAATGTCATTAGGGAATTCGAGTAATTCAGAGAGCATAGCGCCCTTTAAACCGTAAACAGTTGCGATTCCGTCACCTACGGAAATAACGGTACCAACCGCATTTTCCTCGACTACTTCGCCTGAATACTTTTTGATTTGCTCCTTGATGAGAGCTGAGATATCAGAGGTTCTGTTGCTCATTATTTGCCTCCTTCTGTTTTATAGAGTACCGCTTTTAAACGGTTGAGTTTTGAAACGACGGAAGAGTCATATACCTTTCCATCGATGCTGATTTTGTATCCGCCGATCAAATCGTGATCGATACGGTTTTCGAGATAGACTTTTGATTCCAATCTCTTTGATAGCGATTCTTCAATTTTCTTGATGTCATCGCTTGACATCTCATCCACTGAATAGATGATTCCTTCCTTAACGCCTAGTTCGGCATTGCTTAGCGAGATGAATGCCGAGAATATCTTGTCATAATGACGAGATATATGCTTTGCGGAAAGGAGTTTTAAGAACGAGCAAAGATGCTTACTCTTCAGATTTCCGAAGACGCTATCAATAACTGAGTTTATGCCGGTTTCCGATACGCTCATGGATGACAAAAACTCCACTAGTTCCTTGTTCTCGTCGAGAACATTTGAAACATAGAGGACATCATTCTTATAGCCCTGAACATCATTCTCCTCTTTTGCAAAGGATAACAATGCTTGTGCGTAGTTTGCGTAGCGGTCCTTATTCATAAATTATTTCTCTTCTAATTGATTTGTAAGCTCATCCAAAAGGCGCTTGTTGTCCTCATCGGAAATTTCACGTGGCAAAACAGCCTGGGAAATATCCATGGCGACATCAACGATCTCCTTCTTGATGGCTTCACGTGAGGCAATCTCTTCCTGCTTGATAGACTCTCTAGCCTGTTCAAGTTTCTTTGCTGCCTCATCTTCAGCAGCCTTAACAATCTCCTGACGTCTCTTTTCACCATCATCTTTAGCTTTGCTAATGATGGCTACAGCCTGTTCATTAGCTTCTTGAATGATAGCGTCACGATTGATGATTGTTGATTGCGCAACTCGTTTGGCTTCCTCTGCTTCATCAATGTTCGCTTTGATTGCGTCCTGTCTTGCCTTCAAGTACTTCTTTATTGGCTTATAAGCCAAGAAATAAAGCACAGTAAAAGTAACCAACAGCGCAAGAAGATTGATGAGTAAGCTCCAGCCATTAGGGACGAGCTTCTTAATGAAATCTTCAGAACTGAAAGGAGCATCCGCTAGAACTGTTGTTAATCTAACGATAGCTTCCATAGTCGATTAAAGTCCTGCAGCCAATCCTGGGAAGACGAAGATGAGAAGGATAGCGACGATAAGAGCATAAATAGCTGTTGATTCGTCTAATGCAACAGCCAAGATCATTGTTGACTGAAGCTTCTTCTGCATTTCAGGGTTTCTTGCCATACCCTCGAGTGCCTTAGCACAGATGAGGCCTTCACCAATTGATGATAAGGCACCCATACCAACGGCGATACCTGCGCCGATGGCTACTAAACCTAATTCCACACTTGCCATATTTTTACCTCCTGGGATTAGTTTTTCTTATTCAACATCAGTTGCGACCTCAGGTCTCATCTGATCATTTAAAGCTGGAGATACCGGTTCAGGTATTTCAGCCGAAATCCAGACTGCATTCAGCGATCCGAAGACCAATGTCTGAATAGCGCCGGAGAATAAGGTGAAATATAACTGCAACACGCCCGACACCACCGGTGCGAGCACGAAGCTTGTTAACTCTATTGATGGGCTGAATAAAACGCCATAAACCATGTTTGCGGCATTGCCTAACGCCCATTGAACGATACCGATCAAAACAAAGCCGGAAATTGAGTTACCGAACAAACGCATTGTGGTTGAGATGATTGGAGCCCACATCGTAACAAGGTTTATAGGAAGGAAGATCGCAAAAGGTTCAATATATCTATGGAAGTACGAGAACTTCTGATATTTGAGCGCAGTCACCTGAATGATGATAAACATCACGACCGATAAACATAAAGGAGCAGCTAACCAATCGATGACAGATGGGAATCCCGTTGCTCCCCACATAAACGCAAGGAACAAATATGCGAATAGGCCAAAGAGATATCCGCCCCAGCCTTCGTTATGTTCGCCCATATTGTCTTTGGTTAAGTTATCAATGTAATTGAAATAAATTTCAACAAGGTGCAAAAGTCCTTTTGGCTTCTCTAAGTACGACTTCTTCTTCATACCGATCTTCACTTTGATGAAAATAATGACCGCAAGAACAATCAGAATAAGCATTACGAATAAAGACGAGAATAAAGATCCGTCTAAATCCCAATCCCAGAAATGGGCGAGTCTATAGTTAAAGTCAACTGTTTCTGCCAACATTAGTTCGACTCCTCCTGTTTCTTAACCGGGTCAGCTTCTCCCCTCATTTCAATGACTTTAAAAATCATGACAAAGAATGAGAGCACAACGAGCGCTGCGCCGCATGTAAATACATTAAATTTATCAAAGCCTAAAAGCCATTCCGGTTTAAACGTACAGATGGCCGATAAAGTAAGAACTGCCGCATACAAAAAGTACCTAATGAAGAAACCACCAGCACCCATAAGAGTACCGGTTGTGGTCGTGCCATTAGGCGTTGTAAGCATCTTGCTAGTAAAAACGATTGTGACATAAGCGATGATCTGAGCAACTGAACCTAAAAGCCATCCGAGCATAAGGGTTCCAAGCCAATATCCGCTATCCATTGAGAAAAAGGCGAATGGGATTAAGCAAACGAAAACAAACGCATCAAAAACGCCTAACAGAAGTAGGCATTTCTTATTTGACGTAAGTTTCTTATACCACTGCATCATAATCGTACAATGCATATATTACTGCGTACGCGAGATAAGTCAATTTAGTAGAACTCTATCGGTAGTAGATTATCGTATTTCAACCTGTATCCTTTTAAGTGCTTTAATAGCGATTTCATTGGCCTCTTTATCGCCTCCCGATGAACAGGATGTGTCAACGATAATGTGGGCATTTGGACATGCAGCTTTAGCAATGACCGCATTAGATAATACACAGATGGAAAGATCCAGTCCAACGACAGTAATTTCATCATAGTTTTTGCCATTGATCCAGTTACCAAGCTCAAGTGATGGGAATGTAGGTTTTGCAAAGCAAGTTTTATCTTTTAGCAGTTCTTTAGTATGTCCATATATCTCATAACCACTGGTTCCAGGCACACAGTGAGCGATTGGCAGATGCTTGCCTTCTTCAGTGACCAAATACTCACTCGAATGCGTATCTAAGGTGTAGACAATATCTTGTTTCTCGGATTCGAATTCTCTGATTAATGAACATATATTTTCATCCAAATTCTCCGCTCCAGGAAAGCCTAATGAACCGTTAACGAAATCGACCTGATAATCTACAACTACTAATAACTTTCTCATAAACACCACCTCAAAAGATTGTATAAGACAACTATATAAATAAATTAAAAGGAGAATATGATGAAAGCGCTTGCAGAGTTTTGCAGTTTTGTTATTATATAACGCTTTAAACACGAAAGGAGCACCATTATGGAATTTACTTTAGACTACAATGGAATCACAAAAACCTTTAATAAAAAGGTAATGCTTCAGGATCTGATCGCCGAAGAGAACAAAGACAAGCACTTCATCTGCGCCAAGGTCAACAACCGTGTAAGAGAACTCACATATGAGGTTTTCTATGATGCAAAAATCCAATTCTTAACTCTTGCAGATGATGAGGCTAAAAGTGCGTATGAGCCATCATTGAGATACGTAATTGCGATGGCCTTCGCTAGATGTTATCCGGGACTTAAGGTTAAGTTCACATTCAATGTTTCTAGAACAATCGGAATATTCCTTAAGGACACCCCATATCAAGCTAACATGGCTATGCTTTTAAAAGTTAAACATGAGATCGATAGAATCGTTGAAGCGGATTTACCACTTAAAAGAGTAATCGTTTCGAATCAGGAAGCAGCGAGAATATACAGAGAAAGAGGATACGACGATAAACTCGAAATCCTCCAATATAGACCTGAGAAAACCGTTCATTTCTACGAATGTGACGGATACATGAATTACATGTATGCTCATATGGTTCCGTCAACGGGTTATATAAAGCAATACAAAATCAGACTTTACTCACCAGGTTTCTTAGTCCAGTACCCTCGCCCGGAATGTGGAGGAAAGATACCTGACTTCAACGACGCGCCAACCTATGGCAGAACTCTAAAAGAATCACACGACTGGGCGAAGATTGTCGGGGTCGACACCGTATCCAATATAAATAGTGAAATCGAAAGAACCGAATCATTTGAATTCATTAACATATGTGAAGCAAGGCATAACAGAATGCTTTCCGAACTAGGCCAGTTAATCGAGGATGACATTAATAATATTAGACTCATCTGTATAGCCGGCCCTTCTTCATCCGGAAAGACGACTTTCTCGAATAGACTGAGAGTGGAACTACTTTGTAGAGGTATAAAACCTATACGCATTTCATTGGACGACTATTATCTTCCATCTTCTGAATGTCCAAAGAACCCAGACGGAACACCTGATTTAGAATCGATTGAGGCGTTGGATATCGAACTTTTCAACCAAAATATGATCGACCTTATCAATGGAGAAGAAGTCACATTACCAAGATTTGATTTTAAGGTCGGGCACAGGGTTGAAGGAAGGAAACTAAGAGTAGGCCACGATGAGCCAATCGTTATTGAAGGTATCCACGCCTTAAACGAAAGAATGACTAGAGACATCCCTAAGAGCCAAAAATTCAAAATCTTTATCTCTCCACAAGCCCAAGTCAATCTCGATGACCACAACCCAGTTTCACTCACAGACTTACGTTTAATAAGACGCATGGTTAGAGATTTTCAATTCAGAAATTCACCTGCCGAGGAGACGATGTCGATGTGGCCAAATGTCCGCGCTGGGGAATTCAAATGGATTTACCCAACACAAGAAGGATGCGACTACGTTTATAACTCATATTTGGCGTACGAGCTACCTGTACTGAAAAAATATGCGGTACCTCTACTACAAAAAATAGAGAAAGATTCACCATATTTCCTTATAGCCGAAAGACTTCTCCACATGCTCAAATTCTTTAGAGACATGGATGATTCATGGGTCCCTTCAAACTCACTCATGAGAGAATTCATCGGTGGAAGCTGCTACGCTGACTAAGAAAAACCGACCATTCGCTGGTCGGTTTCATTCTTTTTGTCCTTCAATCGAATTGCCCTCAGGCTGTTTTATCTGTCCTGTTATTGAAGCAAATCTAAATCTCTCAAGGTCATAGCATACTTGAAGCTGGCCAAGGTATTTGTTTCTCATCTCGAAATATTTCTTCTTTTCCTCTTCAGGAAGTTTTGATAGATAGAATGAAGCGAAGTACTTTTCTAATCTGAAGAATGACTCATAGAGATTCATTATAGTGATGAGGTAATAGTATGACTTTCTATTATCAGAGTAGATTAGCAATGGTGAAGAATGAGCGATCTCTGATGACATCTCATATATCTCAGCCTTATCGCGCAACCCGGCACAACGCTCAACTCCATCTCTGAAATTGAGTTTGAAATCCACCACCTTATCGATGTCTGGAATGGCGAATAACCATCCATATTCAATAAAGCGCTTCATATCCTTGCTCTTAAGGTCATGAGATCTCATTCCCTCTTTGATTCTAACGAAGACCGCATCAGTCGCTTCCTTATCAGGAATCATATGTCTAAACGCTCTAGCGTATTGCATATGGTCAAGATAGGCTTTGATTACTGGTTCGCCGTGTTTTATCAATAAAGCGAATATGCATTCAATTTCATGAAGTGTTCTCCACGCGGAGAATGCTTCTGTTTCATATCCGTTATTAACGAGTTCAACGACACACTTAGCTTGAGAGAATCCCTTATGAAGAATATCTACGAGCAACGTTTGAGTTGGATCGTTCATTTTGTATCTCGACAAGATACCTAGGACGAAGTTCAAATATAAGGTGACTGTAGATATCTCAGGCAAGTATTTATTCGAAAGAACGGTTGATTTAAATGCCATGTGTTCATTCGTGTAATACTTATCAACTGCAATAGCGACGATATAATCCTGAAGATCTTCGTTGCTTGCGATATCTTGCTGCGAAACCTTGTTATGGGATGCGAGATAAAAAGTGTATTCGTTTACCAAATAAAGAATGATTTCAATAGGGTTGATCTGCATTCTTGAGAATATTTCATTCTCTTCTTTCAAAGAATCAGCAGCTTCTTTTGCATTCAAATAAAGCGAAAGGAAAATTTCCCTATCAACACGAGGGTTGACTTTGAGGTAATCCAAAGTCTTGAAGAATAATTGTCTTTCTTGTTCGCTAATCTGTTCCATCGTTTATCTATAATACGCTTTTAAACTCCGCTCCGATAATAGAAAGTAATCCAGCGCGTGTGCGTAAGCCGAACTTTCTCTCTACAAATGACTGATATATGGAAAGTTGTTTTTCGTAAGCGGGGTCATCGATATGTTTCGTCTTATAATCGATGATATAGGCATAATCATCAAAGACTAGCAATAAGTCAATTGATCCATGGATGTTCTCATCTTCATCATAGAACTCATATTCGTGATATACCTTAGCATTAGCAATATCGTCAAATACAGGAAGCGCAAGAACTCTATCAATTGTCGCTCTCTCCTTCTCGCTAAAGATGAATGATGTGTCTTTTGTCTTGAAATCAACCACTTCTAATAGACGGTGAAGGCGGGTGCCATAGGCAAGTGCGCCTTCATCCACAGGCTCAACAGATGTTTTTGACGCTTTTTTGCGTTCTTTAACGACCGCTTCAACCTTTATTGAACGGAATTCAGGGGCAGGTACATCTCTGACTTCTACCTCGCCAATTTTAAGTTCTTGAGGCTGTTTAACTTCTACTTCAATCTTTCTGAGAGGTTGATCTGCTAAAGCTAGATACTTCTCAAAAGAATCGCAATTTTGGAGCGAAGAATTATAAACGGTTTCCCCTTTTTCATTAACTTTCGTGGTTACCTTTAAGATCTGCCAGCTATTGATTCTTTCATAAATGAAATCTTTATGTTTCTTGGATACCAAGATAATCTTCTCTTTTGCACGAGTTAAGTCGACATAGAAAAGTCTCAAGAATTCATTGTTCGCTTCAGCTCCGTCTTCCTCGGAGATGAGGTAATGAAGCATGTTCTTTGGGTATTCATCAGACTTGGCCTTTGGCAATGCAAGTCCATAGTGATCGCTTAAAGCGAACATGCCCTTAGAGTCATCTTTATTGGCCTTTCTTGCCAAATCAGGACAATAGATAATCGGGAACTCAAGACCTTTTGAGGCATGGACGGACATAAGCTGCACTCCACCGCCTGCTTCTCCAGAAGATTTCACTTTCATCTGAAGGCCATATTCTTCAAGATCGTCGAAGTATTTAACGAACTCAGGGAAAGATGCTCCAACCGAATCGATGCTTGCAGCAACGTTTACTATTGATTTCAACTTCTCATAATTCGCCTTAACGTCTCCAATCTTTTTAAGATTATCGACAAACGGGAACATATGAAGAATTTCAATGGTCGCATCCTTAACGGACATCGTGTATAAACGATCCCTGTTTTCAAGGACCTTTGCAAATAATTCCGAGACTTTATATGCACCGGATTTTATAGATTCGAAGATTTCCTTGTCAGGCTTTGAGAATAGGTAACTTCTCATTAATGAAACATATGAGAATTTCTCAATATCAGAGTCATACTTATCAGTTCCGTTGATAGAATTGAAGAGTCTTAGCAGCGAGACAAAAGTCATGGAAACGTTGTCGCTTGAAAGGTCTGCATCCTCAGAAACCGCTAAAGGAATCTTGGCTTCGGCAAACACTCGCTTGAATGCTGAGAAATTTGACTTTCGAGAAATGAGAATCGCGAAATCTGATGGGGTGCAATCCCTCATCTTCCCGTCACCACCAAGCACTTGGTAATGGCTCTCGATTTTTGAAATGATGTCATTAGCGATGACCATCGCTTCTCTTTCCGGATCGGTTAATCGTGAATTTTTATTTGTGTCTTCATAGATAATCCAATCGAGATTGTGCTCATCACTACATGTCGCGCTATATAGGGCTTTGTTGCCCCAGTTGAAACAGTGTCCGTCAGAATAATCTACCGAACCAAGTTCGTTTGACATACATGCTCCAAATATGTTGTTGATGTCGTCTACAACCTCTTTTCTAGAACGGAAATTGTCTTGAAGTTTGATGAGAGTTCCGCCTTCATTTCTTCCGTATCTATTGAACTTACCGGAGAAAATTGATGGTTCTGCGTTTCTGAAACGATAGATGGACTGCTTTATGTCTCCCACCGCAAACGTGTTGTTATTCGCAATTGCACCGATGAAATCTTCTTGAAGCTGGTTTGTGTCTTGGTATTCATCCAGCATGATGAATTTATATTTTGAACGAATCTCTTGTCTTATGTTTTCGTTAGCGACGGCTCTACAGGCCATAGAGAAAATATCAGAGAACGTCCATGATGATGTAGCAATCTTATACGCTTCAAGAATAGTGTCCAATTCTATAGACAATCTAATCAATGGAGCAATGTCTTCAAGAGTCTCTGCAAGTCTCGCCCTTTGATTCGTTGAGTCACCATACGAAAGAACAAGGTCAATATAGCCATTGAGCAAATCCTTTGTGTTCTTGCGCACGCTCTTCGTCATCTCGTCTGTGGTGAATGTCTTGGAAAGCCTCTTGAATTGAAGTTCTTTGTTGCTCTTCGAAAGCTTGGCTTTTTCAAAGAAGGCATCATATGAGCCTAGATCGGCAAAGCATTCAATCAACGTTCTATCGATATCAGCGAGATTCTCATCCTGGTAATGGTCTGTAAGATCAATTGCCTCATGCACATGAGCATTGATGTCCTCATAAAGAACGTCGATGCACACATCAACAAATTCTTTGTCTACCACATTTCTAGCGAGCATCTGATAGACCTTCCCTCTATTGGAGAACTTATCGGCAAACTTCTGAATCTTGGAAATCAGTTCGATTACGTGTCTATCATCCTTTATGCAGAAATGTTTCATCATTTCTCTGAACTTAGGATCGCTTGCAATAAACATTTCAATAAGTTCTTCAATGCGGTCTCGCTTAAATGATTCTAGATAAGTATCATCGATGACATTGAAGTTAGGATCAACGCCAAGGAAATCTGCGTATTTAATAACAACCTTTCGAGCAAAAGCGTCAAAAGTTGTGATATCTGCCAGTTCTACTTGTTCAGATGCCTCAATCATTCCGTTTTTCTTCAATGATTTGCGGATTCTTGTTTTCATTTCATGAGCGGCTTTGTTTGAGAAGGTTAAAACTAAGAACTCAGAAATCTCAGCCTGTTTATTGGCGATGATATCCGTAATTCTCTGTGTCAAAACAGCAGTCTTACCGGAACCCGCTCCAGCTGATACGAGGAAGTTGCCCTCACGGGAATCGATAGCTAGTTTTTGATTATCTGTCCACGCCATTTTCTTCCTCCTCATCTTCTAGACCTTTTGGTTTTGCCAAACGTCTTATGTCTTTAATATTTCTAAAACAAATTGCTCTAAGGTCGCAATTCTCACATGCAGAGGCCTCATTTCCAATCTGAATTGGAGAAATGTCGAAGTTGCCTTCCATAACGTTCTTATCGACGTCTAGAACAACTTCTTCAGCTCTATCCGCTAATGCGTTTAACTGATCAGCATTTTTAACGCGACCAAATTCTCCCTTTGATTTTTCAGAGAAATTACCGTCTTTGTTAGTTTTGCAGCCTTTGATATATGTTGAGCCACCATAATATGGATCAAGTGATAGCAATGCATCCTTTTCGGAAAGGAATACGCCATCGAGTTTGAATGATGAGTCGATGATTTCCTGATATGTTTTCTTACCATCGCTCTTATAGTCCACACTTAATACCGGTGATATGAATAGACCGGCAAGCTTCTTGTCTTTCAACCTGTCGTCATGCTTTGCAAAGTAGGCGTAGAATGGCAATTGAATGGACAAACCGAAATATAATTTGGATTGGTCGAATCTCTCCCCGCCTGTTTTGATGTCAATGACACAGTAATATTGCTGGTCTTCACCAAATTCCATGATCTTGTCATAGCGGCCGTTTATTTGTACGTCTCTATTCTTTTCAAGTCTCTGTCTAAATGATGATTCAGTGGAGATTGTCGGATTCTTAATCTCAGCTTCATGAGTTTTGTGGAATTCTAGAGCCTTAATCGCGTATTCATGAATAATGTCTAAGAATAACAATTCTTTATTAGAGAACTGCTCATCTCCTTCCGTGATAGAAACCGCCTTCTCCCAAGAGAGGTTTTCATCAAAGAATCTATCGTTGTAATAATCAGAGAGGAATGTGTGATATATCTCACCCGCTCGAGCGGTAAAGTTACTGCGGAAGCTATTGATGCCCAAGACCTTGTTGACGTAATACGAGAATGGGCAAGAATTATATTTCTTTACGCTAGTTGGCGAATAATCTCTCTTTAGATACTTGGAGTCGATGTCAAACCCTTTAAAAGAGTAATCATAAGAGCAGTAATCAGGCACTTCTACCGCCTTTTCCCATTCTCTTAATCTCTTATCCACAATCAAATAATTGCGATACTGATCCTTCATCATTGAGAGGAACCAAGCGCCTCTATCGTCTGAATACTCATATTTAGAGACAGGGGATTTAATCTCCTTCATCTCGAGGTTTCCTACAAATGATGACTCAAAGAATTCCGAACCGAACGCCGTCTTCTTGAATGAGATGTATTTAACTTTATTGGAAACGAGTAAATCATAAAGTTCTTTCTTCGATTCCTCATTTTTATCTTTGCTTGTTAAGAATCCAAGAACTTCGCATTTCTCGTCTGTTAGATAAGAGCCTTCTTCAGACACTTTAGGGAATGCACCCATGGAGAAGTTAACGATATAGACGTGCGCGCCCTCAGGAGCCACAAACGACGTTAATCGTCTAACTACATTATCCTTATGGACCTTATGGGAGGATTTTGTCTTGCAGATGTCGACAATCGTCTTCAAATCGTAATCAGGGCTTCCCATTACGCCTGTATATCTTAGAACTATTTTTTCGAGAGCTTCGATATCTTCAATCGGATAACCTTCTTCAACGAGTTTGTCAAAAATGTCTTCTCCAACTCCTTCGGTCTTCATGACTATATAGCGGCAGAAAGTTTTGGAGTGAGATAGATCACAAGGATTTGGGCCTTCCACTTCAAAGCCATAATGTCTTCCGAATTCGTCGAAAAGCATGTCATAGTTCTCATCGGCACCGAGAATATAAATATTATTTATATCAGTGCCTTTTTCTATGTCCTCAGCAATCGCATTGAAAAGATAATGAACCTCTTCATAGATATCAGAAAAGGAATAATAATCGCGGCTAGGATTGCTGATAGGTTCCTCATCGATTCTAATGACTTCTTCAATTTTTATATCTTTAAGATATGTCTTAATGAATTCGTCATAATGATATCCAGCAATCACAACTGTCTTGTTCAAGAAAGTTCTTTCAGGGTATGCGACGGGGTATAAATAGTAATCGGTCTTCAACTGATGACAGATTTGCTTTTCTTCTTCGTCCAAAAGAGTGCCACAAGTCTTGGATGACATAAGCTTCAACATCTCAAGCGCACGTCTATATGGATACTCTCTTTCTAAGAGATCTTGAACTGCCCTATCATCATATTGATATGTGAACATAGAGACAAAGGCCTCGATGTCCATAACTTTGAAATCATAATCCGGATGCACGTTCTTGATGCGCAAGAAAGAGTCGTGAAGTTCACGAGGAGCAATCACGACTGCATTTTTTAGTTTTTCTAAATATTTGTTATCTACCATACACCTACACTATAGGGTGATTCTAATATTACTCGGTCTTGAATGCACGCGTAGCAATAACGGCTTTCGCCCATCCGCGACAAAGTTTATCAGCCTCAGTTGGATCCATTGTCGGGAAGAAACGTCTTTGGATACCCACGTTCTTCTCAATTTCTGCTAAGTCTTTCCAGAATCCGCAGGCAAGACCAGCTAAGTAACCGGCGCCTAAGGCCGTTGTTTCAACGTTCTTAGGGATTCGGACCTCACACTGAAGAATATCTGATTGGAACTGCATAAGCATTGCGTTTGCAGATGCGCCGCCATCAACTTTCAGAACAGGGAGATCTAGGTTGGCGTCTTTCCTCATGGTATCAATTACATCTTTGGATTGATAAGCAATTGAATAGATGGCCGCTCTAGTGATGTGATGTCTATCAGCGCCTCTTGTAAGACCGAATATTGCGCCTCTAGCATCATCATCCCAATATGGGGTTCCTAATCCAACGAAAGCAGGTACAAAGTACACTCCCGCCGTGTCTTTCACTTTTGATGCATAGTACTCAGAATCTCTTGAGTCTTCAATCCATCTAGTCTGATCACGGACCCACTGAACTACAGCACCGCCAATGAAGACTGAACCTTCTAGGGCGTAAGTTGTCTTGCCGTTGATTCGCCAAGCGACTGTAGTTAATAAGCCGGATTTGGTTTTGATTGGATTCTCGCCGGTATTCATGAGCATGAAGCAACCGGTTCCATATGTGTTTTTTGATTCGCCTTCTTTAAAACAGCATTGGCCAAATAAGGCAGACTGCTGGTCTCCTGCAACGCCATAGATATGGACGTGGCCAGGGAAGAATGAAGCTTCGCCAAAGTCACAGGAAGAATCTTTTACTTCAGGCAACATAGAGGTTGGGACCTTCCAGAGCTTGCAAAGTTCCTCATCCCATTTCATATCATATATATTAAATATCGCAGTACGCGAGGCATTAGATACATCAGTTGCATGAACTGCCCCGTTAGTCATCTTGTAGATAAGCCATGTCTCGATTGTTCCGAACATCAGCTCGCCTTTCTTGGCTTTCTCCTCAGCGCCTGGTACGGCTTCAAGAATGAATCTGATTTTAGACGCGGAGAAATATGGGTTTAACCTAAGGCCTGTCCTATCAGCTATAAACGTCTTCTTTTTCTCATAACGGTCACAGATTTTCTGTGTTTGCTTTGATTGCCAAACGATGGCGTTGTGGATAGCTCTTCCGGTTGACTTGTCCCACACGATGGTAGTCTCACGCTGATTGGTTATACCAATGCCGGCAATCTCCTCCCATTTAGCGCTGCTCACAATCATGAGCTCGTTGATGACATCAACTACCGAAACCCAGATGTTGTCCGCGCTTTGTTCAACCCATCCCGCTTTTGGGAAATAGCAATCGACAGGACGCTGAGCTTTGTATACTTCCTCGCCCTTTTTGTTAATTAAAATGGCACGTGTCGATGTGGTGCCCTGGTCTACAGCCAAGATATATTTCTTCATATGAGTTTATTATAAACTCTATGAGAAAAAGAAAAAGCCCACATTATTGTGAGCTTCGTCTCTAATTATCTTTTTGTGGCTAAATACGCTTCGATGTCATCGGCTTCTTTGATGATTTCAGCAGTTAAAACTTCACAGCCTTCTTCGGTGACGAGTAAGTCATCTTCGATGCGGATGCCAATTCCTCTATCGGCCATATATAAGCCAGGCTCATTGGAGATGATCATTCCAGGCTCTAGTTTCAATTTCTTCGATTCCCTTGAATTAGGAGCGAAGTAAGCGTCATGCGTATCAAGACCGATCAAATGGGAAACACCGTGGTAATAGTATTCCATGATGTCCTCTTTCTTCTTGATGTAGCCTTTTGCCAAGCACTCATCAGCCAAGTACATGATTGTCGCCTGTTGAAGCTCTTCGATTGTCACTCCAGGCTTAAGCATCTTAGCGACCATTTTATTAGCGCCTAAGACGATGTTGTAAATCTCTTTCTGCTCTTTGGTGAATTTGCCAGATACTGGGACTGTACGAGAAACATCAGCACAGTAGTAACCGTTTCTAGCTCCTAAATCCATAAGGAGAAGATCGCCATCATGCATAACTCCCTGGAGGGTTCTATAGTGTAAGCATGTAGCGTTTTTGCCTGCAGCCATGATGGTTGGGAAAGCGAGGCCCTGATAGCAGTTGTCGTCATTTACTGTGTGGAGGAACAAGTCTGCCATCTCAAATTCTCTCTTGCCTTCCTTCATTGCGTTCATGACGGAATAAACGCCGAGTTTTGTTGTGCGGATAGCGCTTCTCAATTCTTCGATTTCCTTGTTGGATTTTCTTAATCTGAGAGTGGTTATCAATGGATATGCATCAAGCACTTCAACGTTAGGGAAGGTGTGTTTGATTGTGTCTCTATAATCTCTGGTCGTTGTTTCTTCGGCAATCTTGATTTCAGGCTCGAGGTCTAAATAAATATGGCTGACTTCACCATACTGAGCGAGAGTTGGATCAAGAATACCGGCAACCTTATCCATGACAATTGTGTTCACCTGAGCATTTGAGACTCCGGATATTTTTGCGGCTTCCTGGAGTGTTAATCTCCTGCCATACCATTTCTCCTTAACAGGATCAAATGGCGAGACGAATAAGAATTCTCTTATTTCGCCATCCGTGTTGACCAAGATAAGACTTGAGTCTGGCTGGTCGATACCAGTTAGGTAATAGAAATTGCGGTTAACCTCAAATGGGTATGTTTCATCTGCGCTAGACATCTTCTCAACACCTGAGAAAAGGACCATGATGCTGTCTTCTTCCATGACGGAAAGAATTCTTTGTCTTCTAGCTGCGTATTCGTTTGAAGGGATCATTGTTCTGCCTCCTTTAATAATTTGACTGACTGGATTTCTCCCCTGATGATCTCGTAAGGAAGGGAAGAAACGAATTTTAATAGCGACTCATTCTCACCTTTTAGGGTAATGGTCACATCCTCGGAATATATTTCTCCGTACATCTCGAGGTTAGTTTTTGCCACGAGTTTCTTTACATGCTCGTAATTGGCATAGCTCATCGTAAGGTTTTGCGTGGAACCCTCGATGATGGTTGCGAACTTCGCGTTTGCAATTACATCCTCCGCCGCATCTCTATATGTTCTAGTGAGACGTGGCAATCCTAGCTTTGTCCCACCAAAATATCTGATGACGAGGATGAGGGCTTGAGTGATGCCATGTTGCCTGAGAATCGTTAGAAGTGGCATGCCGGCACTTCGTGATGGTTCACCATCATCGCTCATTCTTTCGCTTGGGCCGAATCTTGAAGCGTAGCAATAATGCGTTGCTTTTGGATATAAGGCCTTTAAACGTTCGAGATGAGCATCTATCTCACTCTCCTCTAGAATCGGCTCCAATACGGCGATAAAGCGTGATCCTAGGATTTTAATTTCGCTTATGTATTCCTGATATGGTAGTAATTGGGTCATATTAAGCGATGAATGAGGATAATCCACTATAAGTGAAGGCCGAATCGAACGGATTTGGCACATCAATCTCACTCAGGAATGGGAGGACTTCGCCGTGGAATGCGCCTCTGTTGAGGAGATAGTCATATGTGGATGAGAGATAGAATAACTTTGTTAATGCGCTGACTCGTGGATTTGATACGAGGGAGTCGATTGTTGAGAACGCAGAGTTGAGGGAAACGGTATCAATTGTGTGGCTTGACGTTAATGCGCCAATGCCGATTTCCTTCACGATTCTAAGCATGCTCATGTAGGCATCCTTTACATCTTCGCTTCTTAAATCCGAGCCGTTATCTGAGTAGATGGAGTATGTGCTTAATGTAGATCCTTCATCGTAGGACGAACGGGTTCTAACCGAGGCGCCATCCATATAGCTTGATGGGTATGGGAGGCCTGTAGCGTCGAACAGAGCGGTGAAGTAAGAGTTGCCGTTGATGTAGGAGTTAGCTTTATGAACAGGTTCTTCTAAAAGTCCTGAAGCATATCTTCCGGATAGAGATGAGCTATTTGTGCCGAAGTATGTGAACAATGATTCAACGCTTGAATATGCGAGGTCGCTTGCTAACATTTCAAACTCAGCTAAGTGAGTTGGAAGAGTTCCAAGTGATGACGATGCATTAAGGGCAACGTATATTGTTCCAAGATCGATCATTGTTGAGTGGATGGACATTTCTTCGCTTAAGTAAGATGCGTCAGTTTTCTCGACGTGGTCAAACGCGTCTCTAGAGCCCTTAAGATCAAGTAGCAACGAGTCACCCGCTCCGAGGTATGAACCGAGGTTAAGAACTTCTCCAGCAACGCTGAATGAGGAGATGTTATAGAAGAATGCATCTCTCGCTGTGAAGTCATAGGTGTCTGTTGCAGCATTGATGGCGGCAAGGCTTGAACCGTCTAATGGGGTAGCCGTGTAATGCGATGACGCATAGAAACCGTTTGGCTCATCAATGAATTTCAATATTGAGGAGAACTTTCCTTCGCCAAGAATCCACTCAGACATGTTCACTGCATCAGGACCTGTGAATGTAGTGTACTTAGCATCCTTGGTCTTATTGCCTAAAGTATCATATTCAGCCGGTTCGTAAATTGAATTTGAGAAGGTGTAGATAGAATCGATAGCGCCATCCCTCATCTGTTCTTGAGAGAGGAAGTAATTGGCAATATCGAGTTTTTCGCCCATTACATCAACGGCATTGTATTTATCAACGCCTGTTGTCTTAACGAATGAATCTATCTTATTTGGAAGAGCGTCTGAAACCATGTCAACGATGTTGAGAGCGTTAGATAAGAATCTGACTTGTTCAGGTGAGAATGAACCGAGTTCAAATGAACCGAGGCTCAAACCTGATGACAATAGGTCAAGGTCGATAGCAACATCAATCAAGTTGCAGATTGCTTCGACTTCGATTTCATATCTATTGGCGACTGCGCCGTGGAGAGATTCGAGGTTTCCATCGCGGAAGTGTCCCATTCGAGCAGAGAGTTTCTCGCTCCAAGAAGCATATGCATCTCTAGTTGAGTTATATGCTAGAGAAGCGAGGTTGGACTCTTCATAGATAGTTCCTAAGATCTGTTCAAATGCGGTCAATGGCTCTTTCCAAGCAGCGACTGTTGAATCAAAGAATTCAGCGCCTGATCTAGCACCTGACAAATGGAATACCTGGCTTTCGTTCATTGCATCCATCAAGTTCTTTAACTCGACAACCGTTGAATGAGTAATAGTAGCCGAGCCGAGGTTAGCGAAGATGCTATGTCCACCACTATCCTTCATGTTGTTATTAGCGGTTATGATGTTTGCGATGCATTCGATTTCATCGTCATCATACTTATTACCCCATAATCCATTGTAACAATAGAACGGATTTGCTCTCTTGATGTTGATTGAGCCTAGGGAGAAAGATGGATCGTTAATTGTCTTATCGATGATGTTAGGCACCATGTCCTTTGTTAATTCGCACGAGTTCAACCTAGTAAGTGAATCATAGATCTTATCTCCAGTTAAAGACGAGAATTCGCCATTAAGTGAATCCATGACGTCTGAGTTAGACGGATCAACAAAGTACTCTAAGACGTACTGCAATGAACCAGTGTTACCGTTGATATTTGAAACATCATATGTATCGATATCAATGGATAAAGTAAGAGGTGTCCATGTTGACCTTGCAACAACCTTAGCCTTATCGGCTGAAGTTGAATAAATAGCGTCTTTATCAACCGGGTTTGGAGCATGGTAATAGACATCGTTTAAGCCATCCGTTGTCATGAGGGTGGCATAGGCGTTATCAAATGCGGTAAATGGCTCTCCATCCTTAAGTGAGTTGAATACTTGGCTTGTTGCTAAATGAGCAAGCAAATCCGTAACTTTAGATGCATCGATTGAGCCAATGTCGCTCTTGTCGACATCAGGCATTCTCATGCAGCCTTTAACAATATAGGAGAGTTTCTCAACTTCCTCGTCGGTGTAGTAGTTACCAAGCTTTTTATCAGGTACCGAGTAACCGGTGAAGTAGACATTTGCGTTGTCCATCGAATCTCCACCCATCTTGTCACTGACTTTATCAATAGCTTCATTGACCGTGCGATGGAGGGTTGAATGGAGGGTGAGTGACGAGTTTACGTCATCCATCAATTCCTGTAAGTTCATTCTGCTGAGTTCCGCTTCTTCTTCTGTTGCAGATGCCGGGAAGAGGTTTGCAATGTTGATGGATGTCATTGTAAATCCGCATGTCTGATAATCGGTGATGATCTGTTCGACTAAATCGAGTTCATCATCCCAAATCGCTTTTATATTGTCGAAATTGGAGACGCCCTTAGTTGCTTCAAATGTGGCAATTCTATCAACTTCAAGCTCTTGCTCTGCATAATGCTCATAAACGTTGCCTTCATCAAGAATGCTTACATATGTGTTTTCGAATGCTGTTAGGAGATTTGGAGAATGCGTAAGTCCTTCTTCAAGCGTATTGAAAACGTGGCTTGCTGAAAGTCTCTTTAATAGGGATATATATGGAGTTCTGTCGATGGATGTTAAATCAGCAAGATTCTGATCTGGAAGATTTGAAGACTCCATGATGATGTATGACAAAGCCTCGTTTTCGTCGTATCCGTAGGCGTTTGGTAATGTGACATTTCCTAATGAGGTATCATCGAACTCATATATCACTTTGCCGTTGTAATCGTAGTTTGCGTTGTCAAAAGAAACCTGACCAGCGGCCAAAGAACTCTTGTAGGAGTCAATTGTTGTTCTAAGTTTAATAGGGGCAACAGAATGAAGTGTCTTAGAATCGCTTAATGAATTAAGGAGGGTGACCATTTTCTGTCTAGTCGTTTCATCTTCTGGACCGCCTGTGAAAAGAGCTGATAAATCAAAGTGCTCGATATCTAAATCGATTTCCGATAACGCATTGATTGTTGCACGGACATAGGCGAGTTCCTCTTCCCATAAATCACCTCTCAAAGCGAGGTCCGAGGATTTGTTGGTAACGAGCAAAGCGGATGCCTGAGCTTCCTTCTCAGAATAGATACCCGATTTTTTAACCGATGTTGAGAAAACAGTTTCTAATGAAGTGAGGTCAATTCCGTAATTATTATCAGGCAAGGTGTTGAATACGTTAGAGTGACCCATCTCAATAAGTAAGTCGATGAATTTGGTATCCGTTGATCCGGCGCTTAAATCCACCGAGCCCATATGCAAGCCTCTATTTACGATTCGGGCGATGTGTTCACATTCATCGTAATCGTCATAAGCATTTGGAACCTCAACAGTAAGACCATCACCATAAGATAAAATAGATGTGCCTTTGTATCTTGTGTTAGCAACTCCAAGAGAAACACCTTCTCCTAGCGAATCATCGACTTCATCAATTGCAGCCTCGATCTTCAAAGGAAGCATTGAATGCATTGTGATTGATTTGTCCACATCATCAAGTAATGTAGCAAGCTCTGAATCCCTGGACTCATCGAGAGAATTGTAATCGAAATTATCAATTTGGAATCCGAGGCCATCAAAGTCGAGGAAGACCTGGTGAAGGGTATCGATTTCATTTTCCCAAGAAGCTGCGCGCGAACCAAGGACGGATAAGTCAGTTCTAGCTCCGTTTGTTACGTGGAAAATAGACGCTTTTAACTGATTGATGTCATCGAAAACATTAGCTTGTTCGATAGCCTGATAATACAAGCTTTCGAAAGCGGTCATCTCATAGGTTGATGCAGGCTCCTTGATTGTGTTGAAAACGTTGCTCGAAGCGATTCTCTTCAACAATGACATGACAGTATCGATCTGGTCGCCATGCATCGAAGACATATCAAGTTCGCCCATTGTTAAGCCATCTTGGATGATATATGAGAAATTAACGATTTCCGCATCATCATATCTATTTGCTAAACCATCAGAATCATATCCGGTGTAGTAGGCGTTAACATTCGTGAGTGTGAATGATGAACCAAGGCTATCCGCCAAGGTATCAACAGATTTATTGATTTGGTATGGGAGAACTGAGTGGAGAATCTGAGAGTTATTGATGCTCAAAAGCATATTCTCGAGCTTTTGTCTCTTCGCTTCATCCTTGCCATCTGGGAAGATGCTGTCGAACGAGAAATTATTGAGATCGATGTCTAAATCCTGGATTGATGTAAGGACATTGGTGACCTGATCAATCTCATCGTCCCAAAGATTTGCACGATGTTCAAACGATGTAACGCCTTTTGTCACGCTTAAAACCGCTTTGTCTGCATTCGTCTTGCTTTCAAAGAGGGAAGCCGAACCTAAAAGCGATGAGAATTCTTTCTCCAACGCGGTCATACTAACACCTTCCGCAATCTGCTTATCGGACAAGGAGTTAAAGACGTGAGATTCTGCCAATGACTTGAGGAGAGGGTTCACTAAGTAGTAAGCGTCAACGTCTGAGATCTTGATTTCCTTAACGGCACCATCATTAGCGATGACTCCATAGACAGGATCGACTGCAGCTTCAAGAATTCTGATGAGCTGTCTATTTTCATATCTCAGTTCATCTTTGTTGGCTGTGTAGATGTAATCCTTGTTAGCGTTCTTAAATGCATCCATTCCAGAGTCGGCTATGGTGTCGATGACAAGGTTGTACATATTAGGAACGATTGCCGATCCAAACGCCCTAGATTCTGAAACTGAACTCAAGAGGTTTTCAATAGCGGTTAAGTTGATCTCTCTAAGATTGACATTGGAATCTGAAATTATGTCTTTGCATGGTGACAGATATCTAATCATTTGGGATAAGAGATGAGCTTCATCTTCCCACTGCTCTTTGGTTACAGATTCGATTGAATATTCGAGTGTACCAAAAGAAACCCCGTCATTATCGGCAAAGAGTTTTGATACACTATCCCCCATTTTCTTAATGTTGGAGACAAGCAATCCTGAAATATACTTGGAGAACTGGTATCCATCCGGTGAATCGAACAAAGAAGATGTCGCAAGGGTTTTAATGATGCTTTCAACGGCATAAGGATCAGAATTGAAGAAATCGATGTTGGATAAATCGCCAATCTCATTCGCAGCTCTAACGAGAGAATTGATTGTGTTACCCTCAAAACTCCAGGAATTGATGTTTTTAAATGAAACATCCACTCCTTCAACGAACATCGGTCCTCCGTCTTTGAAGAGAAGGTCATCCAAATAATCGCCCATAAGTGTAGCCATTAACTTGGACCCATCGATATTTGAGAATAACTGAGCAAAGTCAATTGACACCAAAGACCCTAAATCGAGGTTTGAAGAATCGATTCCAAGGGCGAGATTAACAACGTCGAATCTATCAATGTCGACGAGAAGGTTTACAACTGAAGTTAATTCGTTGTCGATGTCAAAGTCTGAAGAGAATACGATTTCCTCAATTTTAGAAGCGGAATCTTTGAAGACTGACGATAAGAGTGTTTTGAGAATCTCAGCGATGTTGTAGTTCTGTTTGCCATCCACTTCTGGGTTAACAATTTTGCTATCCGCCACAAAGAGCAAGAAGTCTAATAAGTTGTCGCTATATTTAACAAGTCCTGAAAGAGCTCTAGACGCCTTTGCAGGATCTTCAACTGAGATGTTGCCAAGCGAAAGAATGTATGAGATTAAGTCCTGGCTATTGGAGAACTGAACAATCAAATTAGAAAGTTCTTCTCCGATGTTATCGACATTGAAATTGAAGTGTATGTCGCCAAGATTCATCGCGTTGATTGGGGATTTTTCTCCACTTAAGAAATGTCCAAGAGCCTTAGGCATGACTTCTCTTATGATCAATGAGTCATCGAGCTTGACCAAGGCAGATGACAATGAACCGAGTAAATCGTCGTCAACGCCGAGGAATTTATCATCTTTGTCAAAGTAGATTCCAGGCATTTCATCGAGATGCTTCAAGAAATTGGAACCAGCTTCAGTGTTAATGAACTCAGTTACAACACCAAACATATGGCGGAACTCAGAGATAATGTTTTTAGTCTGTTTATCGATATCGTTATCCTTAAGCTGGTCAAAAACAGCAGCGAGATCAATTTTGAATTCGTCGGATAATTCAAGTTTTTCATTCAATTGGTTGCCAAGGATTGTGAAGCCTTTGCCTAATGCCCTCTGAACAAACGGTGATTCTAGAAGACCATTAGATGAGCGTCTGGCCTGTTTGGTATCCGTATCACTAGATTCTTCGCCACACAAAACGCTTAAGACAGCATCATAGTTGTCGACAGTTATTTCAATCAATGCATCTGTGTCAAATTCTTCCTGGTTAGTAGCGCCCAAAACAAGGTTGATAACTCGAGGGTCGATTGTCATTAAATCAAGTACAGGATCCACGATTTGTGCGAGGGACTCACCCCACTTGATTGTTTTGTATGATGCTGGGACTCTATCTGGAACACCGTTGCCATCTTCATCCGTTAATTCAAAATCAGGCATAAAGTCTTTAACGGCGAATGTGTTGTCATATTTTCCAGGTTCTTCTTTCTCGGCTTTAGCTTCATTTGCACACTGGACAAATACAGCCGCTTCTACGATTGAGTCCAAAATATGCATTGAGTCCTCATCTAAAGAAGCTATGACCGATGAGATGACGCCTCTATTATTCGTCACGAATTCATCGGTTAAGAATTCTTCAGGCTTTTTGACGGATAAGTCGTCGTTCAACACTTCTTCAATAACACCAGACTCAACAACAACCTCGTACAAGGAAGCCAACTGGTCAAATGTCTTTGCGTAATCAAATGTGAAATCGATATCAAGTCCAGCATCAGTCTTGATATAGTTCGCGATAGGTTCGATGTTTGTAGCAACTGCGACAATATAAGGGAAAACCGTTGTTATTAAGCTTGATGAGCCGATTGATCTAATTAACTGAGGTGCAAATTCGGAAGAGATGAAAGCGCCGATGTTCTGTTTCTCAAATCCCTTCTCACTGAGAAGTCCTCCCTGAATCGCATAAGATGCAGACTTCGTTAAGGAGGTTAATTCATTTAAGAAACTAACAGATACATTTCCAAATTCAACAGATGTTAAAAAATCGGTTAACGCAACATCAAAAGTTTGCCCCTTCTCATTCTTGGTCCAATTGAAGAAAGCCTGAGAGAAAATGGATTCATCATATGCGGTAATAACGTCATCGATTAATTTAACGGTTGAATTATCGGCATTTACAGTTTTAGAAGACTCTTCCGTGTTTGAAATACCTTTGAGGGAAGATGTGAGGGTGTTAACGACTGAAGTTAATGGCGAAATGAACATCGCTAAGCAAACAGTGCCAATGACAAGTTCCTCGAGTCCAGCGAAAAAACGTCCTTTTTTGAGAAGGGCTTTGCGTTTATCCCTCCTTATAAAGCGTTTTACAATAAGGTGCCAAAGCACCATCACGAATAAGTTGCCGAGAGTGCTGATTAATAAAGAGTCGACCATCATCAAAATGAGGGCCAACAATGATTGGACTAAGGCCATTGAATAATTGGCTAAATGCACAGGGTCCACATTAACGTTGTAGGCTTTGAAAACTTGCTCGATAACGCTTGCACCAGTCTCGTACAAAGTTGTGAAATGCGCATTAATAATTATGGTGTCCTCACCGTTTTTCCAACTGATGGACATATCTGGAATTGCAAAGCTATCAAGATTAAGAGTACCAAATATCTGACCAAGGTTTTTTAAGGTGGCAAAAGCAAGAGCGAACATGATGGCAAACATAACGATTCTGTATGTGCCGTATCTCCATCCGCGAGCCAGTCCCCTAAAGAAGAAGAAAACGAGAGCAACTATTATTACAATCGTCGCTCCGAGTAATCCGTAATTCAAATAAGTGAGGATGTTGCCTGGCATAATTAAATTATGGGATAGATTTATTTTGAAAATCAATTAGAATGTTTGTTATACAAAAAGTTATGGTTAATTTATTTAAGTCAAAAGTGTGTCCACAATGTGGAAAAAAGTTCGACCCAGTCAGCGCTTCTTGCCCTCACTGTGGTTGTGAAAACGTCGAAAGAAATAATCGAGAAATTTCTTTCGATAAGATATCACCTGTTGGTCATATCCAAGAATTTTTCCTGGCATTATTGCAGTTAGTATTCATGAAGATTGCGATGCTTGGAGTCCAGTCATTGATAGTTTACGTGCTCTACTCAAAGCTTGGCGATCAGGCATCAGTGGCAGCATGGGTTGGGGAAAATGGTGGAGCCTTGAATTTCTGGTTAAGCTTCGGTTCAGACCTAGTCATCCTCGCTGTTGCAATTGCGATAATCAACCGTAAATTCCCAATCATTCTAAAATCGTTTAAGAATCCAAAATTTGCATTAGGTATTCCTTTAGGAATAGCAATGTTACTAATAACTACTTTCTGGAGCGCATTTGCATCACAAATAATGCCTGGAGAAACAAACGCTAACGCAGAAGGATTAATGTCAATTTTGGACTACTCTCCAATAGGTTATGCATTATTCGCTGTTATCCTCGCTCCGTTTGTCGAGGAAATTATGTATCGCGTTGGATTGTTCACTTTCCTTAAGAGAATTCATCCAGCACTTGCATATGTCGGAGTGGGCATTGTGTTTGGCATGATCCACATGCACAGCCTAACCGATCCTGTTGAATGGCTATATTTCCCTGGCTATGCATTCGGCGGATTAGCACTCTCCTTTATCTATGACAAATTTGGTTTTGGAGCATCATTCATGGCCCACCTCACCAACAACGGAATTTCCGTTCTTCTAACACTAATGAGCTATTTCGCTGGCCCAAAAGCATAAAATGAGAAGAATTTTCAATGAAACCATAATTAGAATTATCGCGATTGTCACGATGACATGTGATCATATCGGCGTTTTGTTGTGGATGGTTTATGTTGACTCAACTTCAATCGGATATAACGTCGGACTAGTTCTAAGAATCACCGGAAGACTCTCGTTGCCTCTATTTATTTTTATGCTGGTTGAGGGCATGCGACATACCTCAAATAAATGGAAATATTGCGGTAGAATCGCCATGATTGGACTTCCTATCACCATATTTGAATTTATCGTCAGCATTGTTATTAAAGATTTCCAGTTGTTACCGCCTCACGCGTTCACGGAACTTATCTTATACGCCATCATTGCCACGTTGTGGTCAGGAAAATGGTGGCAGAAACTAATCTCTGCTTTACCAATCGGATATATCATTTTCAGTTTTGTCGCTGATCTTCTATCTTTCCGTAGCGTTGGTGGATTAAGTTGGTTCCCTCCACTGCTATGGGCTGATTATGACATCTATGGATTCTTTGTGTTTGTGGCATTCTATTTTGCATATCCAATCGCAGAGGCTTTTGTTAAGAAAGCATTAATCAACAATGAAATGACGATAGAACAATATAGAAATACAGATGACTATAGAAAGCTGACTAATATGGTTTCTGTGACTCTGTTTATCGCAGTCAATGTAGTTTTCTGGCTTCTAGCATATTTCTTTGGCAACAGCATTAATTCATATCTATATCAATATCATACGCAATCATACGCGGTCATCTGCGCGCTATTCATATCTCTATACAATGGCAAGCGAGGATATGATGCAAAATGGTTCCGCTGGTTCAATTATTTATATTACCCAGTGCATATCGTTATCATTTTCGGAATCTTCATGTTATTGTTTTGGATGTAAGGAGGCAATCATATGCTTAAACACATTTCTGATTACGACGAATTCCACGACTCCATTAAAGAAGGTCTCGTGCTGGTAGATTTTTACACAACTTGGTGTGGACCATGCAAAATGCTCGCCCCAATCCTTGAAGATATGGCGGAGGAATACCCACAGCTCACTGTTATCAAGGTAGATGCCGAAGAAGCACCACTTCTCTCAGCTGAATTTAGAGTAAATGCCGTACCAACACTCATCAAATTCCAGGACGGCAAAATGATCGAGCAAAGAGCTGGTTATATGCCAGCGCCTGCATTACAGCGTTGGCTTGGCTTATAAGCCAAAAAAATTTCGTTTCCTTGCACTCGCGTAAAATGTACAATATCGAATAGCGAAAGCGAGGAAACTTATGAAATACGTTCTCTTTAACGAACTTTCAAATAACAATTCTGCAAAAGCAACAATCGAGGAATACACGAAATCTTTGACAGAGCCTTTTGAGGCGAAGAATGTCATCGGTTTAGATTATTCCTCTTTTTTACCAACCTTAAAACCTGAAGATGTCATAGTGCTCGTTGGCGGAGATGGTACAATCCAGCACTTCATCAATGATGTTGATTGTGATGCTTTAAAAAATGAGGTCTGGTTCTATGCAGCAGGCACAGGTAATGACTTCTTAAAAGATGTTGCAGAAGACGGATCAAGACTTGTTCAGATCAACAAATACATCAAGAATCTCCCTACAGTCGAAATTAACGGCGAAACCAAAAAGTTCATCAACGGAATCGGATTCGGTATCGATGGATGGTGCTGTGAAGAAGGCGATAAGCAAAGAACTAAAAGCGATAAACCAGTCAACTACACATCTATTGCCATCAACGGTTTGCTATTCAAATTCAAGCGCGTTACAGCAACAGTCACTGTTGATGGAGTCACAAAGGTCTTTAAACACGCTTGGTTAGCACCTGCAATGCACGGAAGATTCTATGGCGGAGGAATGATGATCGCCCCTGAGCAGGATAGATTGAACCAAGATAAGACATTAACTTGCGTTGTCTATACCGGAATATCAAAACTCACTTCATTAATCTGTTTCCCAGATATTTTCAAAGGACAGCTTCAAAAGCATAAAAAGAAATGCACCACTATCGTTGGACATGAGATTGAAGTTTCGTTCGATAGACCATGTGCTCTCCAGATTGACGGCGAAACCGTCTTAGGGGTCACAAGTTATAAAGCACGCGGATAATTTACCATGATTACTATTTCGTTTATTCTCATTGCTTTAGCATTGGGTACATGCATTTCGTTCTTCGCAATAAACCCAGACCCAATGTGGCTAAATGCAATTTACTCACCACTACTTGCTCTAGGAATTCTTTTCGTCGGCATATTGATTCTTGTATCAATCCTCCTCGTTTATGGTGTGGGATACAAGAAAGGTCAAGCCCCTACTTATTCCGAAAAAGGAAGATTAAGACTATCCGGTTTAACAGATTTCATTCTTAGGCTTTTCACAGTTAAGTTAGAGACAAATGGATTTGATAAGATTCCAGAAGATCAGGCTTTCTTGCTTGTCGGAAACCACCGTTCAAACATCGATACATTCATTGTTGATAAGACTTTAAGAAAGAGAAAACTCATCTTCGTCGCAAAAAATTCACTATTCAAAAAACCATTGTTACCAGGAATTATCGGAAATGCTGGTTACATCGAACTCGATAGATCGGATATCGGTTCCGGATTCGCGATGATGAAGAACGCTCAGAAATATATAAACGAAGGCGTATCTGTCGGCATCTTCCCTGAGGGAACAAGAAACAAGATCGAAGGCGAAGTCGGCGCATTCCATAACGGAGCATTTATCGCAGCAATGAAGATTAAAGCCCCAATCGTTGTATGTGCGTTACACAACACCCATGGAGTCAATGACAACCTCCTATTCAAAACGCATAAGATAAAATTGAATTGCGTCAAAGTCTACTATTATGAAGATTATAAAGACATGGATGCCAACAAACTTGGCGATGAGATTCATGCTCTTATGGTAGAAGATTTAAAAAATAAATAAGAAATATTTACTATTTGCCTAAAGGTGTGATATAGTATGCAACGCTAACCGATGGACCATTGGTGTAGCGGCCTAACATGCCTCCCTGTCACGGAGGAGACCACGAGTTCGAATCTCGTATGGTCCGCCATTAGGGATGCAGGTGTAGTTCAATGGTAGAACTCCAGCCCTCCAAGCTGGTCACGTGGGTTCGATTCCCATCACCTGCTCCAGTAGCAAAAATACCCTTCGATCATTCGGAGGGTTTTATTTTTGATGCAAAGGTGATGGGAAGCATTGTTCAAGCAGTCATTCATGAATGAATTAGTTGTTTCTATTTATTTTCTTTATTTATTTTTTAAAATATTAGTCATGGAAAAAACACTAGTACTTGCAACAGGCAATAAACACAAATTAAGAGAGTTCCAGGAAATGCTCGAGCCAATCGGCTACAAAGTCCTGACAATGAAAGATATCGGTATCTCTGTCGACCCTGAAGAAAACGGTAAGACATATGGTGAGAACGCATATATCAAATGCAAAGCTGTAGCAGAACTTTGCTCATATCCTGTAATTTCAGACGATTCTGGCATTGAATTACTCGGACTTGGAAGATTCCCTGGCATCTTTTCTTCACGCTTCGTAATCGACGAATGTGAAGGTTCATATGAGAACGCGTTTGTTGTAATAAACGAAAGATTAAAAGGGCTTGATAGAAGAGCGGAATATCATTGCTCAATTTGCTATTTGGAAAACAAGGACGCTCAGCCTGTCATCTTTGATGGAATCTGCGCCGGCTATATGCTCGACGTGCCAAATGGACATGGAGGATTCGGCTATGATCCAATGTTCCACTGCTATGAAAACGACAAGGATTTTGGCATTTGTTCAGAAGACGAGAAAAATGCAGTTTCCCATAGAAGAAAGGCACTAGAAAAATTCTTAAATTACTTAAAGGCTCGCGAACATAAATAGGTTCGCGGCTTTTTTTAAAGAAAAAGAGGCAAGGCCCCTTATTCAATTGTGATAACGCAGTCGCCCATGATGTGGGTTAGCTCCACATCTTTTTCGCTGTAATTCTCTTGAATCTTATCAGCGTTTTCTTTGGTGTATTTAATGTATTTTGCGATGTATTTATCGCCTTCAGTTGAAACAGAAATGCCTCGATTGTTAGAGACGGTAATCTCACCGCCAGATGAAGATACAGTTATTTCCTCAATACCGTATTTTGCTGGTACAGTTCCCACTAATGTACCGTTTTTTACAACAGATACAGTGAAGTCTTTTTCTGATTCATCAAATGAGCAAGAGAATGATAGTTTTAGGTTGTCAGACATCTTGCCAAGCTGAACCCACTCTGCACCATTTGAAAGATATGTTGTATAGATAGGATTCGCATTCTCTCCATCTGTTAAAACGTAAATTGTTCCAAGAACACTTGGGACACTTGGTAAAGCATCTCCACTTTCCCATTTTATCATCGAGTCCGTAACAACAGATTTGCTTGAATCGGAATCGATTGTGAATCCGGTTAATTCATATTGATAACCGTATCTAGGGACAGTGTAACCAAGCTCATCAAAATTGACACCAAGCGAAGAGAAGGAGAAAGTATCCCCAAATTTCGCAACGCCTTTGATCAAATTGCCAGCATCATCTCTCAAGGAGATTGCACCATTTTTAAAAGTGTAACTAACGGTGTATTCAGCTTCATCGAACTGCGCATAAACACTGCAATCGTCCTGAATGGAGTTTAGATCGATTTCGGTTCCATCATCATATGTGCCAGCCCAGCCAGAGAAAACAAAATGTTTTCCAACAGAAGATGGTCTTGCGTTTGAATGGGATAATCTATCGTATTCACCGGATTCAAGTGAACGCATATTGGCTTGTTTGCCTTTAATGACATACGAGTAACCAACAAGCTGAGGTGTCTCCGAATCGTCATAGTATGAAACAGTAAATACGTTGGATTTCTGTTCTCCAGGCTTAAAAGAACAAGCGCTAAGCAAGGCGGTTGCTCCAATTACCATTAACGATGTGAGAACTCTCTTTTTTTGCATGAAATCATTATGAGAGAAAAGCCGCAAAAGAAAAACAAAAAACTTGCTTAAGCAAGGAAAAAACGCATTCTTTGGTCATTAGACAATAAGTTTTATTGCTCTAAACGAAATTTATGCGTATAGTAATACTCGCGTATTAGGAAACGGACTACAAAGTATGAAGAAAACAAATAAAACAACATTCAGTGCATCCGGCAAGATTGCTGGATTAGCAAGCGCTCTCTTCTCATTAGTTGCAATCTTCACAATGTTTGCATCTGCATTTAAGGAAGAAGACGGAAACGCTCGTGGATCATTATTCAAAATCATGTTTGGAAATTCTTGGAAAACAAATCCTGGAATCTACAATCCAATTTGGCCTTTAATCGGCGCATTCGCATTAGTCGTTATCGCTGTATTAATCGCGCTTGCAGCTACAGTCCTCAACGGCGGAGCTAAAAAAGGTGCATTGGCTGGCGCACTCGTCTGCAACGGTGCAGCAATCGCATTAACAATGTTCGAGTGCCAGTTCTATGAAGCAGCAAACCACATCGACCTCTCAACAACAGGCGCTACATATATCGGCGCTGCAGCAATCTGCGTTGCAGTCTTCTGTGGACTCGCAGCAATCATCGACCTCTTCGCTATCATCTACAAAGGCGAAGCTGAGTAAGTTAAGAAAAAAGAATGCCGACTACTTGGTCGGCTTTTTCTTTGCTCTTTTTTTCTTTTTCTTCTTTGGAGTCTCTTCATATGAAGGACCGTCCACCTCCACCAACTCGTCATCTTTAGAATATATAAGAGTCATGTGGAATGGTTTACCCTCATCTTTTAAAAGGGGCAGGAATGCTCTATCGCCTTCCCAAAGAGGCAGGTCGTCTATCTTATTTATGGGCACCCATTCAAGTGTGCCTTCGTTGCATTCAATCATCTCGCCTTCAAAATCAGTTGATGTATATAAATACATTCTCTCAATCTTATCTTTTCCTTCTTTGAAGAAATCGACAAATCCTTTATATGAGGCTTTGTTGACTGTTAATCCAGTTTCTTCGAACACTTCACGTTTAACGCAGTCGAGAGGAGATTCACCATCTTCCAAATGGCCTCCAACTCCGATGTATTTATTCGCGTTCTCGTCATTTTTCTTCTTGTTTCTGAGCAGCATGAGATATTTCTCATCCCTTTCAAGATAAACGAGGGTGGTTAGCTCCTTTTCAGCCTTTCTGAGACTTTCGAGAGCAATTTTCTTATCAACTACTTCGGTAACTTCTTTTACCACTCTATCGAGGTCTTTGTTTATTTCTTCTCCCCAATATCTGAGAACCGTATATCCTTCTCTTTTGAGTCTCGCATTAACTTCTTTATCTCTCTCGATGTTATGCTCAATTTTAGGAATCCAATAATCGAGGTTTGAATGAAGCTTAGCTTTGTTCTCCTCAAAGTGATATCCATGCCAAAACTCTGAATCGCAGAAAACCACCACTTTTGCAGATTTAAAAGAAACATCTGGATGACCGAAAACGTGTTTTGTATTGCATCTATAATGATAGCCTCTTCTTGTCAGTTCTTTTCTTAGCAGCATCTCAATGCCAGTATCCTTTCCTCTGATACGCGACATCGTATATGAGATCGTTTCTTTTGAACGAGGCTTTCTAACTTTATCCGCCATAAGTCACATTTATCTCCAGTTTGCCCTCGATCACTTTATCTAGTTCCTCGTCTTTGTATTCATACTCCGCTTTGAAAGAAGTAATCTTTCCCGAATCGATTTTAATCTTCATGGCATAGGCAGGCTTAGCCTCTATCCTTGTGTTATAGAAAAACTTTTTATAGTCGCCTTCTGTGAATCCAAGGGTTCTTTTATCATCTTCTTCCTGATTACGATAATCGGAGAATATCGAAAACGTCCAAGATGATTGGGCGGTAGAATCGATATTGCAGCCGGTAAGCAAAGAAGTTCTTATGACATCATCCTGCTTATAAACACAGGAAATATATTCCTTGAACATGAAACCAAGTGGGTAATTGAAGTAGTCTGCCAAATAGAAATCCATATCATTCATTAAATAGAAATCGTCAGATGCCGTAACATTCCTCTCTCCTTCTTGGTCTTTATATGTAGTCTTTCCGTCTTCCGTTATAAGAACCCAGGTTTTTGTTTCATCTCCCCAAGAGCCCTTGAATGAAGTTGTCTCGCCATTAGCGGTTTTTGAATACCTTGCATCAAGAGAAAAAGATGAGGTACTAACAAACTGTTTTTTCTTCTCGCCTTCATAACCTTCGTTCAAGGCTATAGAAATCCTAGTACCGTTAGGGGTAAAACCATCCTCTACATTAGAAACATTCTCCAAGAAGGAATCAAGCACAGTTAGCCCTTTTGCCACCGATCGAGCAGACAAAAAGATAGAACACGAGGTGAGAGTTCCTAGTGCAGAGATTAATAATGTAGTCTTTCTGATTGTCTTATTCATATTAGTTGAACTGAGAATTATAAAGTTTGTTATAGAATCCGCCTTTGGCCATGAGCTCGTTGTGGTTTCCTGTTTCGATGATTTCCCCATCCTTAAGGACAACGATTAGATCGCTTGAAACGATTGTTGATAAACGGTGGGCAACTACTAATGAAGTCTTACCTTTCATAAGGGCGTCAAAGCTCTTGGACAAGAGGGCCTCTGTTCGTACGTCGATGTTTGAAGTTGCCTCATCAAGAATGACGATCTCCGGCTCCATGAGCATTACGCGGGCAACACATATAAGTTGTTTTTCGCCGACCGACAAACCGGATGAATCGGAAATCATGGTGTCATATCCATTTGGAAGTCTCTCGATGAATGATGATGCCTGTGCTTTTTCGGCAGCAAGTTTGACTTCTTCCAATGTAGCGCCCTTCTTGGAATATGCGATATTTTCAAAGACTGTACCAGTGAAAATCCATGTTTCTTGGAGAACCATGCCGATATGTTCACGGAATGCTCTCTTCTCTAAATCGAAAGTGGAAATGCTATTTGCCTCAAAGCATCCAGACTGTGGGTCATAGAATCTCATAAGAAGATTTATGAGTGTTGTCTTTCCACATCCAGTTGGGCCAACAAAGGCAATCTTGTGTCCTTTATATATGTCTAGGTCAAAATCTTTGATGATTGTTCTAACACCGTCATAAGAGAAGGTTATGTGATTCGCCTTAAGGTTATCGACTTCACCGTCAATTACCTCCGTTCCTTCGTTAATATCATCCGATGATCTAATGACATCATCGATTCTCTTAAGCGATGAGGTGGCGTATGAGATTTCAGTCACGACGTTGCTAATTTCGTTGAATGGAGTCATATAGCTTGATGCATATGTCAAAAATGCGGAAAGATCGCCAACCATGAATAAGGCGACGCCATAATTAAGTGACCCGTCTTTGATGACAAGAAGAGCGCCAACAGCAATCAAAATACCGTTGATCAAAGCGTTCACCAATCTAGTAGAAGGATTAATTAAACTTGCGCCTAAATTAGCCTTGAAGACCGATTTTCTAAATGAATCATTGAGCTTATCGAATTCTTCTTCTCTTCTCGCTGCGATGTTTAAAGTGTTAACGGATTCAGAATTATTGAGGCCTTCTAAAGCGAACGAAGCAAGAAGACCGGAATCTTTTGCCTGTTGCTTGAAATTCTTGGAATTGAATTTTGATACGAATCTAGACACAAAGATAGAAATCGGGGTCAGGAAAACAACAATCAAAGCAAGCACCCAGTTAAGAGTAAACATGAACACTAAAGTGAATCCGATTGCGATTATTCCGTCGTAGAAAGCGGCAAAACCAGAAACCAAACCAGTTTGCACATTCTCAACGTCGTTAATCAGTCTGGAAATCATGTCGCCTTTTCTCGAACTATCGACATACGAGATAGGTGCTGATGTGTATTTGTGGAATACGGCATTTCTGATATTCTTGATCACTCTTTGTCCAATGAGTGAGATGACATAATCGAAAACATAACGGAAAACAGTACCCACTACCAAGAAAATTGACATCAGGACAATGAAATCAACAAATCTCAATGGGCTAGTTGTCGGATCTATAATCTTATTAACAGCACGTCCCGCTAAAAGAGGGATCGCAAGTTTAGAACCCGTGGCAAGAAGGGCGAATAATAGCGAGATGGCGAATAGGCCTAGCGAGCCTTTCAGATATGGTCTAAGTCTCTTGAATGTTTCCATATTACTTAGCCCTCTGCATATCGTATATCTCTTTATAAATACTGCATGTATCGACGAGTTCATCATGCTTGCCACATGCGACAATCTCGCCTTTGTCAAATACATAGATCTGATCGCAGTCTTTTAAAGAGCCCGCTCTTTGGGAGACGATTATCTTCGTTAATCCATCTATCTTAGAAATGTTGTTTCTAACATTTAAATCACT
Source organism: Bacilli bacterium (assembly GCA_024408235.1). GTDB lineage: Bacteria > Bacillota_I > Bacilli_A > RFN20 > CAG-826 > UBA4951. Next base: position 15,881 of record JAKSVF010000001.1, on the reverse strand, counting down.
GAGGAAATCTAAAGCGCTAGTCGAGTCATCAAGAATAAGGAGTGACCCACCTTTCAAAATTGCCCTAGCAATGAGGAGTCTCTGTTTCTGTCCACCAGAAAGGTTTGCTCCCCCCTCCTCAACTTCGTGGTCAATGTATTCAGGATATTTGGAAACGTATTCGTAGGCGAGGGACTGCTTGAGCGCCCATTCAATCTCTCCATCACTTGCCTCCGGTTTGCCCAAAGTGACATTACTTCTAATTGTGCCTTTGAATATTGAAGGTTTCTGAGATATCAAAGATATTTCATCCCTTAGTAAATTGAGATCATAATTGTTAAGATTAATGCCTCTATATAGAATCTCGCCTTCTTTTGGCTCATAGAGTCTTTCGAGGAGGGAGATAACGGTAGATTTGCCTGAGCCTGTACCGCCAATAAATCCAATCCACTGCCCTTTTTCGATTGAGATATTAATGTTATTCAATGTATTTTTACCATTGCCTTCTCCATAGGCAAAAGACACATTATTAAACTTAACATATGTGCCATTGTCGCTCGCTTCGCCAGTTGGGTTGTTGGTGATAGAAGGTTCCATTGCCAAGAAAGCATCAACTCTCTTCATTGATGCTGATGCCTTATTCAATGAAACGCTTAATCTTGAGAACATGATTAAAGCAGCTAATGAGGATGTTGAATATGAGATTAAAGAAACAATCTCACCAGTCGTTAGCAACGATTCTCCACCAACACTTATATTTCCTAAGTACACGATGAGAATCATTCCAAGATTGATTGCGCAGAATGTCAATGGATTGATCAGCGCGTTAATCGAAGACATCACCATGCTCTTCTTCTTATAAGTCTCAACAGATGCTCCAAACTCAGCTTCTTCGTCCTCTTGCTTGTTGAACGCTCTAACAGGTCTAGCACCTTTTAATGAATCACTCGCAAGAAGGTTAATTTCATCGAGGTTTGATTGAATGGCGGCATATCTCTTTGGTGATAATGCCATAACTAGTCCAACGACAATGCCTGAAGCCAAAACCACGCCACCAAAGATTAACCCTGCGTATAGGTGAATGGTAAATGACATAACTAGTGCGCCAACAATGAGGAATGGAGGTCTAAAGATAAGACGCATAAACATCATCACGCCATTTTGAAGGGAGAAGGCGTCATTGTTTACGAGTGTAAGAGCTTTTTGTTTTCCGTAATCATTCAATTGCTTCTCAGATAATGTTGACATCTTATGGAAGATTTCCTTCTTTAGGTCGTAGCCATAATCGGCAGACACTCGAGCAGCTAGATACTGGGCACACATCGTCACAATGAATGCAAGGAAACCGAGCCCTAATATAATCGCACCAAAGATCAATGTGTTTTTCATATCCGAAGATGGAATGAACTGGTCAATGATTTTCTTGGTAAGAACCGGAATAAGAAGTTCAGTAACAACTTCAAAAAGCTTGAGCATTGGGCCCAAGACAACTTTAACGGTATATTTTTTAAGAGGTCCTAAGGCGCGTCTTGCCATATTTATGAAAGGCTCTCTGAGCCATCCCCCTCTTCAATAGGTTCTTCTTGTTGTTTCTCTACTGGTCTATATAAGATCGTAGCAACATTCACCACATTAGATGCATCACCTCTAGTGAATGCCCATCCTGTTTCTAAATCACCATTTGCGAAGTCAAAGAAATCTGCATCACCAAAAACCGCGTCCTCAACCGAAGACAAAGACCAGGTTATCGGAGAATTTACAAATGAGCAAAACAAAGACTTGTGATCGATGATCAGGAATGGACTAGCGGCTTCGGTAACAAAGACGAATGTTCCTTCATCCGGATCAAAATGCTTAGGAATAAATTTGCATTTTCTAAGAATGCGGAAATCAGCAGCCTTGGCATCGCTGAATGAGTCGAAGAATGTATCATCATCAAAAACTGGGTCAGATTTTGCAAATGCGTATTTCCGCGAGATCAGTTCGATTCTTTGGCAAAGATCATCGTAATCCTCTGCGTCTTCAGGTTTAACAAAGGCTTTGTCGCCCTTTAAAACTGTGAATGAATATTCTGAGAGAAGAAACATTTTAAGAGCCGAGAAATCATCCTGTGGAACTCCTTTTGCATCCATGAACATCTTTCCAATTCGATAGGAAATTTGAGGTAGGAAAGAGACATCTCTACCGGTTGTCATAAGGAATCTTCTATACGCTTCTCCCCACAATTTGCTAAAACCTACAAAGGCGAAATATTCATCTATATCAACGAACGTACCGTCTAAATAGCAATCGAAATAATGAATTGCACCTTCCATTGAGCCAAGAGCACTTGCTTTGGAGAAAGATTCATATGCTTTCTTATCACTCACTCCCAAAAGTCTTCCTGATTTATAGATAAGACCGGCACGCACCAGTGTCGCAGGTTCATAAACAAGGTCAGGGTTTGAATAGTACTGAAGAGCCATCACAGCGTCTCTTTCTGTATATTCACTTCCAACGTCATAGAGGAACCCTAAATCATAGGCTGCCTGTATATCTCCTAGGCCCGCAAGTGTGTTGCAATACTCTTTGAATAAGTTTTCGTTCTTTTCGTTGAACGTAATCTTGCCAGCTTTGAAACGATTCACGTAAGTTGCCAAGCAGCGAGGACTCTTCTTCATTACCTCAGCGGGGAAGAAATATAAGTTAACGGTTTTGAGTTGTTCCTTATCGAATGTGTATCCGGATGAATCACCCACCACCGCATCGATGCCGCAATTTGGACAGATTGCATTCGTGCCTTTTGAATCAGAAACCCAATCTTTTACCAATCTAGCGGAATATGTATGGCGGCAGAAAATGCACGAGCAATTCTCGGATGTGACGATTTCAATCTCGTTGTTAGCGGTATGTTTGAATATATTCTCAAAAAGTTCGTTCTTAGCCATATTTGGAATTATAGCACAATAATACATTTTTATCTTTGATAAGAAACCGATATTAGTTTTTTAATGTAAAACTAGTGACAACAAATCGATTGAAACAGGACATGCAGGTGAAAATAGGTTAGAATTAAGTTATGGGTAGAAAAGCAGTTCCTAATGCAGAACTTAAAATTTATAGAGAGGTCATAAACCTTTCCAAATCTCATAGCATCCGCAAAATAGCGACAGTAGATATCGCTTATAGGCTGAAGGTTTCTGAAACTGTCATTTTCAAACGCTTCAACACAAAGGAAGACCTTCTTTTGAAGTCGTTCTTATACTGTTTTGAACAATTGGGCGATGTTGACTTCAATGTAATATTTGATGAAACGAAAACTAAAGAATTGAGACTAGTAGAGTTCACAAAGATAGTAGACGCCATGAGTCTCAGAAAAGCTGAATCAAATTATATTTCGATGTATATGATGAGTGAGTACTTTGAACTCTCTCATTTAGAAAAAGTGGCTAATTTTGATTTGTTAAAAATAAGAAACTTATACAGTTCAATAAGCGGAGGAGAATTCCAATTATTTGTTCAGCAATCGATTATTTCTTTAATCACCTACGCTTCCCTAAAGTCGAAGGTCACACAATCTGATGCATTCGCGATGAGTTTATTGCCGGAGGTTCAATTATGAAGATCAAATTAACAGCTGATGAATTGGAAGATTTTGGTCAACTACTCCAACAATTGGATGAAAACATAGAAGCCGCCGATGTATACAACGACATTCTCTCCAACGGATATCTTGTCGATACAGATTCATCGATGTTCCCAATAGCAAAACTAAATCCTGAGCCATACTATAACGATCCATACATGAAGAATGTAAGACCAAAGCAAACAAAAATAGGAAGATGGTCGTTAAGAACAGCAAAATACGTTCCACATCAAGGATTCCTTTATGATGAGATTTCTTCTAAAGAAGAAGATGGCTACAGAGAGCACACGCCTTTCGGATATTTTGAAAAGCCATTCAATTACCTCGCTTTAGATGAAGGCAAAACAAATTGGATGAGCATAACGCCTCATGAAATCAACACCATGAAAACTGCAATCAAGGAAGCAAAAGGTAAAGTTTTGGTCCTTGGTTTAGGTTTAGGCTACTACCCTTATATGATTTCCCAGAAACAGGAAGTTAAATCCATAGATATTGTCGAAATAGCGAGAGAACCGATAGAAATATTCAAGCAAGCTATATTCCCGTTCTTTAAACAAAAGAGTAAGATAAACATCATTTCAATTGACGCATTTGAATATCTTAAAAACTACACGAAGCACTACGATTATATCTTTGCTGATTTATGGCACCTACCTGAAGATGGATTGCCGATGTATTCCAAGATATTGAAACTTGAAAGAGAAGAATCTACATACAATTACTGGATTGAGAAAGAAATGATAATCATGGCGCGAAGAGCAATGATGATTCTCATAGACGAATATATAAATGATCCAGATCACCAAGAGTTTGATGAACAATCATTCTCAGATAGATTAATAAATGCATTAGACAAGCAAACAAAGAATCACGAGATAGATTCGTATGAAAAACTCTTGGAATTATTGAAGGATGACGCATTAAAACAAATCATCAAAAACATAAACTTATAGAGCAGAAAAACAACTGCTCTATTTTTATACACAAATTCGATACTAACATTTTCTATTTGTAGTTATAAGTTATAAGAAAGTATATCATTTATTAATTAATTAATAATAATTATTGTTCATTCATATTTTTTCGTTTGTAATTTAGTTAAAGAATACATTTAAAAAAGACCATTATTGCATGGTCTTCATTTGATTTTAATTCCTGGCATTTTAACCGGAAAAACAACATCTCTTATAGTAATTAATAATCCTAGGAATGTTCTTTTAACTAGGGCTTGAATCTCTGGTGGCTCTTTCTTATACCTGTTGCTAAACTCACGATAAGTACCAGGCAAGTCAGAAAGTATCTTCAAGACATTATTCTCATAGCCGCCAAGGAATTCGATAATGTATGAACTCGATATATCGATATCTTCTGGGGAAGTCGAATCTACCCATTTCGAGGTTGATTCTTCAAACGTCTTAGACACGATTGACCTCTTTTTGGAAATCTTTAACTCATGTGTTTTATTATCGATTTTCCAATTAATTATATTATGTTGGCTGACAAGAAATTTGGAAGATTCAACAACTTCATAATCACTCGTTTGTTTAAGCAGAATACCCACCAATGATTCAACGGGAATGATCTTCTTCATGGTCCTGCTTCTATCTAATATCCTTTGCTTAGAAAAGATGGAATCAGGATTTAAAAAACCAGGTCCATCTAAATTGTACACAATAGATAGTTTCTCATACGTTTCATCGCTCATAGTATACAGAGCATAAGCCGCAAGATTTCCGCCTTTAGAATGTCCAACTATTTTGAATTTGCCATCATAAAGAGAGGCGAACTTCTCAACATAGTTAAGTGCTGAAAGCTGGCTTGGAAGCGTGTTTTTGAAGGCTAAGCATAAATCCTCTTTCCACCCAACCAAAGACGTGTCAGTGCCTCTAAACGCGATAATCGGTTCTTCATTCTTTAAGAAGAATGTCATAGCACAATATTGGATTGTGTTTTCCTTTGAAAACTCTTTTTTTACATATCCAACTCTTACATGCTTATAGCGGTTTGAATTCGCTAATGCGACAAGGAAAGACATCGCCTGTTTTTGATTCAAGTCACTCAAAGTGAGTTTCTCACTTAGCTTAGGAGAAGCGAAATCACGTATTTTAACGACTTTATGAGTATCATTATCATCTCCATCAATCGTCATTTCCCAGTTGATGTATGAGAGGCGAGAGAACACTAAAGCATCGGCATCACAAAACGGAAGTTGTGAAAACCTCTTGTTGCCATAAGTTTTAATGAAATTCAGCAAGTTCATCTTTATATCTAATTTAAAATAAAAAGAGGAGAAATTAAATCGCCTCTTTGTTCTGTTTATTTTTGCCTAGTTTATTGGCCAAAACCATGGATCCAAATTCGGCGTAGTACACAATCAAACCAGCAAGTCCAAATCCAACTAAATACAAGATTAAGAAGACTGGATAAGGAACCTTAGGCTGTATCATGCTCAAGACCGGGAGTGATGAATTTCTATAAGGCGATATATAGAACATGTTGAATGAATTAGGTTCAACGGCAGGCTGTACAGTTAGATTTAACGTCATTGCAATGGCTGACATAATAGCGAACACAATTAGACCTTTGAGGTAGAATTTCAGGTTAAATCTCTTTCTAGCCCAAACTGCTGTAAATATACCAGTTACAATTTGCATTCCGTGATGTGTAAGAGACTGAATGCTGATTAATATCTCTTTGACAAAGATGCCTTCCGGATACACAAATACGGCAAGGCCAGCAAATAAAGCAAATAACGATGTAAATGACATAGCGGCATCGCGTACTTTTCCATCTGGAAGCAAGAAAACTAATGGCAATATATACAAAGGAGTAGAACAGAACTGGAACGGGAATATGTACCATTTATACTCCCAATATGCAGTACTACCATTTGTATGGCATGAATATTGGATTTGTTTATAAACCTCAAACAAGAACATTATTCCCCAACAAATGCCAATAATTGTACGGTATTTCTTATCGCTGCAGTTCTTGTGGCGGATTGAAAGGAAAAGGGTAACCCCGATAACTATCGCGCAGAACAATAAATGTAAACGTCCATATGATGTTGGGCATTCGGCCACATCCATTGATAATATGTCTAATAACTTCTCTATAAAATTCATAGGACCATACTATACACACTTTTTGCAATGATAAGAAGTGTCAGTTGATGGAATTTCAATAATATAATTGAATGACAATATAAAATTGCTAATATTTTGGTATGGAAAATATCGATTACATTATTGATTTTGCTGCACATGTCGGACAGGAGATGCTCGCATGTGGCGCCAACCTAGAGCGTGTGAACATCACAATGGAAATGATTTGTAGACACTATCATGTCCAGGATCTAGGCATTCATTCATTAAGTACAATGATTACTATCTCCGGTTCTGACGAGAAGGGGAACACAAGATCCAACACGGTTCGAGTGTTGTCATCATCTCTAGATATGGAGAGGTTGAAAGAATTGCACAAACTTGGCAGAAGGGTCGTAAAAGAAAAACCAGAGCCATCAGCCCTTCAGGGGATGCTCGATGAGGCCATGGCCGGAGTAACTTCGCACAGCGTGTGGGTTGTTCTTGGAGCCTTCCTCGTCGCTATGATTGCCCTTGCAAGACTATTCGGCGGAGGATATCAGGAACTGATATGCGTTGTTATCAACACAACCGGCCTATTCTTCTTGTCTCGACTTTTGTCAAAACTGCACCTAAATAAAATAATAATAAACTTCACATGTATGTTTATAGCTGGATGTTTTGCCGGAGGAATGGCGTCTCTAGGACTCATTCAGAACTTCTGGGTTGTAGTACTCACCAATGCATTCTTCCTGATTCCTGGTATTCAGATGGTCAACTCAGTTAGAAACTTGCTCTGCGGAAATGAGATGAACGGCATCATCGATTTGTTTAAAACAATCCTTGAGACGGTTGCGATAACCGCCGGATTAGCTGCCTCATACTTCGTATTCGGAAATAATATCTCTTTATTGTTAGAGAACTCATTCGCGGTCAACGACTACACGAATATAGTGACCGACATAGAGTTGGTCGTCCTATCATTCCTAGCTTCGTTTGGATTTGGATTAACATTCAACATCTCATGGAGGGAAATAGCGTACGCAGGCGTGGGAGCAATGTTAGTAAGAATAGTGTTCATCGCACTTCTACTTGCAATTCCTGGCTATAGATTCATCTTCATGATGCTCGCCGCATTATCCGCTTCAATATTCTCCGAAGTCCTAGCGATGATCAAGCATAGGCCAGGAACTTACTACCTATATCCATTCGTTGTTCCTCTTATTCCTGGAGACCTATTCGCATTTACGATGTTCGGCATCTGGTGGCAGAATTCTTCTCTTTTAGCAACAAACGCAAAAGAATGTCTATTCGCATTAATGGGCATATCAGTTGGTTTCGTAGTCGGTTCAACGATCATGCACTTCATAAGAAAGACAAAATTGAAGAAGGCATTTGCAATAAACACAAAGAAATAACCTCAGTAAAAAAGACCCAGCGGTTAGTGACCTAACGTTTGGGTCTAATCTCACTTCACTGAGGTTTTTTATTTAGTTTGATGGGTTTAATTGGATAAGAACGAATGTTGTAGTCGCAATGATTGCTGGCAAGATACAGCAGATGACCATGAAAACCATTCTGAAGTCCCATTTGAAATCTTCTCTTTTCCGGTTAAGGATGGTGGCGATAATGGAGAGTAGTGTTGCACCGCCCATTACTGGCAATTCAATGACAACAGCAAACATTGCCATTAACACAATGCCTGCTGCAAAGCTTGCGTTGCAACTATTAATTGCGCTTGTATCCTCGGCCTGTGCAATGCATTTTGGCAAATCAGTGATAATGCTAATTACTCCAGTGAGAAAGTAAACACCAACAACCACCGTAGCAACGAATGCGATAGAGATGAGTATTATAGAAATTACTTTTTTAGCCATATTGATTTCTCCCTTTTGGTTGCTTAATTATAAATGGTTTTATCGTACGGTGGCATTCGTTTTTTCTTTGGTCGGAAAATACCCATACTTTTTGTTGAAGCAAAATAAGAAGATTGCATTCTCGATTAAAGAGAGCACTTCGGAGACAATATAAGAGGCAAATATCCATTCTGGGCCCAAAATGAGCGGGAGAACGATTACTGATGCAAGTTCAAACACCAAAGACCTTGATACGGATGAAATAGCGGAAATTGTGCCGTTGTTTAATGCGGTGAAGAAACTTGAGACAAAAATGGAATATCCGCAAAATGCATATCCTAGGAAGAACACTCTCATGCCCATTGATGTCAGTTCTTTTAAGGATGCATCATATCCTGTGAACCACTGTGCAACCAAATCAGCCAGTAGTTCGGCAGAACCAACCATTGCAATTGAAGCGAATAACATGAATATCAACGACTTGACCACAAGATTATTGAGTTCTTTCTTGTTATTGGCACCGTAATTGAAAGAAACGATAGGTGCAACACCCATAGAGTAACCGATAAAGATAGCGACAAAGACAAAGCCGACATACATTATTACGCCATATGCAGCAACGCCGTTTTCGCCATAATAAACCATAAGTTGTTTGTTATAGGCTATGCTAACAAGTGACATAGCAATATTCGCAACAAGCTCGGAAGAGCCATTCCACATAGTCTTTCCTAGCGCTTTGAAATCCATCTGAGGCCTTCCTAAACGAAGCCATGATTTATTCCTTTTGCTAATGAAGTAGAAAAGAGGAATCAAAGCCCCAACTGCCTCGGCGGAGACTGTAGCAGCTGCAGCGCCAACAATTCCCAGTTTAAAGATTCCGACGAGCAGAGCGTCGAGAACCATATTCATAACGCCAGCAGCGATAGTTATCCAAAGTCCAAATCTAGGTCTTTCGGCAGCCATAAGGAATGACTGAAAAAGATTCTGGAGCATGAACAAGGTAACTCCAGCTAAAAGAATCCTGCCATACACCAGACAATAAGGCAGCATTTCCTCAGTAGCCCCCATTGCAATTGCTATCGGTTTAAATGCGATGATACAGACGGTTGAAACCGCGATTCCGATGGCGATAGTTGCATAGACTACAAGGGAGAATACCTTGTTGGCTCTTACTGGATCGCCTTCACCTCTTACTTTGCAAACTAAAGCAGTTCCGCCCGTTCCCATCATGAAGCCAATCGCGCCAACAACCATTACAAAAGGGAAAATCAAGTTTATAGAGGCAAATGGTAGTTTACCTGCAAAATTAGAAACGAAAAGACCATCCACGATTGAATAGATGGATGTAAAGATCATCATCAGAATTGATGGTATGACAGCCCTAAGGAGGAGCCTGAATGAAAAATGCTGGTCAAGAGATACGTTTTTCATGGTGAGGATTTTAACACACACGCGATGTATGCGCTAAAAGAAAATGCCACCTTTTTAAGATGGCATATTCCATTTTTTTACTTAGCGAAGAACGTAACGTTGACCTCAGGCTTATCTAACCCCTTTTTCTTCATGAGGTAAGCTGCTACAAGAAGCGACACTTGGCCAACTGAATTAACAAACTCTTTAATCCAATCGTTCATAGCGTCTTTTGTTGAGAGATAACCCATTCCGAGAGTGAAGACTAAGGAAACGATTAACAAGACCATTCCGACCCAGCATTTGTTTTTGGCGCAGATGAAGGCAAGACCGCCATCAAATACGACAACACCTAAGCACATAAAGGCAACGAAGATCATCGTACCGCCGTATGGGTTCGCTAACAAATCTGAATAATCCCCTTGGTAGGCGAGGACAAGTCCACCAACTACAGCTGGAGCGGCAATACAGTGGACGGTATGCTCCCCTTGATGATGGCAAAGGATAGCCATCACCGCTGCACCTGCCAAGAAGAAACCGACAGTCTGCATTGGGAAGAACTGTTGTGATAAAGGAACGAACGCACAGATTCTAAATGTTAAGAGAATCTTATAAATTGCTTTAAGCAATCCAGCAACGAAAACAATTATTGTTCCCGCTGAGAACACTGCGAATGCGCCCTTGCTAACTTTGTTGTAAAGGATTCTTTGGAGCATTATTGCTGCAACGAGGAACGCTGCAACAGGAATCAAGTCCACGAATCCCATCAAAATATCTGATGCATTCATTATTTGGATTCCTTCTTAGCTGCTTTAGCTGCCTTCTTTTCCTGCTTAGCCTTTTCAGCCGCTTCAACATCTTCAACTTTGTAGATGCCGATATGTGATACAGGGATGAGAGGGAAGATTAAAGGAGTGTGATCTGCATAAGCGCGGTATTCTTCCTTTGTACCGTAGTTTTTCTCCTGTCTCTTATCCAAACGCTGAGCACCATTGATCATGATGTAGACGATTGAAATCCAAGAGATGACGACAATGACCCACTGCCACCATGAGTTGTATAAAGCGCATCCGCCGACAAAGACACCTGTCCAGAATAAGATTTCGCCGAAGTAGTTAGGACATCTGACCATCTTATAGAGTTTGTGCGTTGCAACCATATGAGGATTTGTTTTCTTTTCCTCTGATTTCTGGATGTCAGCAAATGTTTCAATAACAAGACCGATGAGCGAGATGGATGCACCGACTGCTGGAAGGATGATCTGAACTGGGTTTGCAGCCCAAGTTGCACCCATATCCCAACCTGCTGTAATTCCAAAGTTGACCATTCTATAGAATACTGGAGCGGTCTGTCCAACATAGAGAACACCAACCATGAGCCAGATTATGACAAGAATGAAGATTGGCATCTTCTTCTCGCCTTCTTTTGTTGCTGAAGCAAGAACCTTGCGGTATGTTGCGTTCTTAAGCTCACGGGCGAGTAAGAAACCAGATAATCTAGCGCCATATAAAACGAATAATAAGCACTGGACGATACCGATAATATCAAGAGTTCCGTGAATGCCGCCATAGACTGCATATCCAACGCCTAAAGCAGCGACTGCAAATCCGTATCCGATAGATAAGAACCAGACGAATTTTTTAAAACCGATTGCACAAGCGATCAAGGCTACTCCGAACCAAATAGCCATCAATACCCATTCACCCATAAATTACTCCTTGTGGAAGCATTCATTGATGTATTCTTTGAAGCTTCTCTCTCCAGCGATTGTGTCGCCGACTAAATCATTAGAAAGTGTGAATTTAGAGAATTTGATAATTGCAGACTTACCGTTCTTTTTGTTCTTTGGCAATGCTGCAAGGATTGAGAATAACCATGTAGGTGCGCTCTTGATAACTGGTTCCTTGCCAGCTGCTGCAAAGCACATCTCAGCGATCTCTCTATATGACCAGACTTCTTTGCCGCCAACTGAATATGTCTTGTTCTCATCACACATATGAGCAACGATGAAATCTCCAAATTCAGGTGTGTCGATAACGTTGCATGTGTGGTCTTTCTTTCCAAGAAGGTTGACTTTGCCATTCTCGATCATTGGTCTAAAGACTTTGACGATATCGTAGAAGTATCCTGTTGGTCTATGGATTACATATGTAAGTCCAGACTTCTTAAGTTCTTCTTCGAATAAATATTTAGCGTGAACCATTGGGACGTCTTTTGTCTCTGGGTCATCCGCTTTGATAACTGAAATGTAAACGAAATTCTTTACACCCGCTCTCTTAGCCTCTTCTAAGATATTGAGGTTTCCGTTCAAGTCGATGTCATAGTTGGTCAATGTTGCAGATACGCCAGTTAAACCAACAGTTGTAATCACAACTTCTGCGCCATCACATAATCCGACGAGTGATTCCTTGTTAGTGACGTCGAGTTTTCTAAATGAGACATTTGTTTTGTCGAGACCTTCAATATCTCTCTCAATCATGTCCGTTGCAACGACTTCATGTCCTGCTTTTACGAGCGACTTTAAAATCTCGCTGCCGAGTTTTCCATACGCTCCCGCTAAAACTACTTTCATTTTTATGCTCCTTGTTAGCTTTGTACTTTTAATTATCATTTTTTGTCAATAAAAGTGGTATAGTTTTTTTATAAAAAACAGAAAAAATTTAAATCGATATGAAGCAGAAGACAAAAAGAATAAAGAGAGCATTGATAGCAACAGCAGCCATAACAATAGCACTTGGCGGTGCATTTGGTATTTACTGCGGGATCTATAACCATGCGGATGATTACGCCTTAGAAAACTTGAAATCAGATGATTTTGTTGATGTTATAAAAGACGGTAAAGACTACATCTTCATTCCTAAAATAAAATCAGGAAAGGGATTCATTTTCTACGGTGGAGGAAAAGTCGAAACAAAGGCCTACGCTCCGATGATGAACTCCCTTGCGCATCTTGGAATATACTGCGTTCTACCACACATGAGTTGCAATCTAGCATTCTTCTCATCTAATGCCGCAAAGAAATACGTTAACCTGAACCCAAACACCCAGTTCTTTATCGGAGGGCATTCTCTTGGCGGAGTATTCGCCGCAGACTATGCCGCCAAACACGAGGATGACTTTAAGGGTTTAGTTATGTTGGCCTCTTTTAGCACCAGCGACATCTCGAAAAAAGATTTCAAGACTCTATCTGTCACCGCATCAAACGATAAGGTTCTCAATTGGAAGAACTATGAGAGAAACAAGTCCAACCTTCCAAATCTAGCTGAGTATTCAATCGAGGGAGGAATACATTCTTACTTCGGATCATATGGAATTCAGAAAGGCGACGGTACGCCAACGATCACCGTCAAAGAGCAAACAACACAAGTCACTACTTTAATAGCGGCTTCGATGTATTTATAAATTGATAAGTCTTCTATGAATAACGATGCCAGTTAGGCCGTTTTCATTTACGACCAAATCAACCGTTCTTGTAGTCAAGGCCCCTCCGACAAGAGCCGCTGTTATGAATCCTGCTGCGTTCTTTGAACAATCTGCAATGGTCCTACATATATCAAGTATCGTCATTTTTGCATAAAGATTCTTACCATCTTTCCACATGTCAACATGCACTCCAGTTTCTTCCAGCGAATCTTCAATGTCTTCCACCATTTTTTCGGTAACAATCTGTTCTACAATTCCTCTTCTGGATGAAAGTAGATTCAATTTGATTTCAGAAAGCTCCAGCACTAAAGACTCGTCATCATAGGTAAGGAAACCTTTTGCTTTTGCGCAGCATTTATAGAAGAGAGCCCATAAAGGAGCCTCCGCCTGAATATTGTCATTCTCGTCTATATTTAAATATATTGATTTTATATTCACACAAGGAATGTCTATCACTTCAACAACGGTCGCTAGCAAATTGTTTATCTTATGCTCGTCCAATAAGAACTCATAATCATCCAATAGACCACAATTCTTAAAAGATTCGTCTGCCAAATTACCAATATAGTCCCCCGTTGACACGCCTTTAACTTCACTCGTGTATTCAGGTGTATTATCAGTAAAATCACAAATAGAAATTCCGGTCGCAGCCAAAACAATGCCGAATGCGGCAACAACTGATATAACAATGTTTCTGATTACATGTTTTTTCTTTGCCATGTGAATAATTTATAGCTATCGAGAAAAAATATGAATTTCAATATGTCAGTTTTTGATATGATTGTAGATATGGAAAACATAAAAGTAATATTCCTCGACATTGATAACACACTGCTGGACTTTGACGCATGTATCCACCAGGCACTTTTTGCCGGTTTTAAAGAATTCGGACTTGGAGAATTCAATGAAGATATGTTCAAGGTATTTCAACGTATCAATATCGCTATGTGGCAATCTTTAGAAAGAGGGGAAATCGATTTGGCGGAATTGAAAAGAAGAAGGTTCAATGCCGTATTTAAAGAACTTGGAATTAGTTTTGATGGGATGGAGTTCGAAAAGTGGTTTAGAACATTCATTTATGACTGTGTTATACCGGTAGATGGCGCGTATGAACTGCTTGAAGCGCTGAAGGGTAAATATACCTTATGCACAGCATCAAATGGCCCAGAACAGCAGCAATTGCACAGAATGGAGCTATCCAAGATGGATCGGTATCTATCTTTCCAGTTTGTCTCAGAGGCTCTTAAGGTCTCCAAACCTTCAAAAGCATTCTTTGATAAAGCGCTTGAGATAATGGGGGGAGTAAAACCTGATGAGTGTTTAATCATCGGAGACTCATTGTCATCGGATATTCAAGGTGGAATCAACGCCGGAATGAAAACAGTATTCTTCAACAAGCATTACGAAACCGATCTTAAGGGTATAAAACCTGATTACGCATTCAACACTCTCGAAGAGATAAAGGAGTTCCTGAAGTAATATGAAGATAACTCAAAAGAAACTCCTCATATTTGCGGGAATCACATTCGCCATCTGTATTGCATTAGGCGTCATGACATATTTCTTCTTCCACTACTATACGGACACAGGGTTCGTTAGTGTGAAGCAAGATGAGCCAGGCAAGCCATTCATGTCATATATGTTTGGCGTGTTCACAGTTCTATTCTTATTCACTTCGGTAATCTCACTCATAAGTGCATTCGTGTTTAAAGATAAAGAGCAAAAATAAAATCCTCGGTTCATTCATCACCCGAGGATTTTTATTATGATTTGATTACTCAGCTTTTCCAGCACAGCCAAATGCTTTCATGAGAGCGATTGTCTGTTCTGTGATTGCGTCGAAGCCTGGCTTCATGAGCTTACGTGGGTCGAAGCCTTTGCCCTGGAGGTCTAATCCAGCTTCGATATATTTACGGATAGCTGCTGCGTAGACTAACTGGAGCTCTGTGTTGACGTTGATCTTTGAAACGCCGTTCTTGATTGCTCTGTCTGTCTGTTCAAATGGGATGCCTGAACCACCGTGTAAGACGAGTGGTTTGCCATCAACTGCAGCGTTGATCTCTGCAAGTCTTTCGAAGTTTAAGCCAGCCCAGTTCTCTGGGTACTTGCCGTGGATGTTTCCGATACCGCATGCGAGGAAGTCAACTCCGAGAGCTGCAACCATCTTGCACTCTGCTGGATCTGCTAATTCGCCCTGTGATGCGACTCCGTCTTCGACACCGCCGATGCCACCGACTTCGCACTCAACTGAGATTCCTTTTGCGTGTGCAAGAGCAAGGATTTCCTTTGACTTTTCGATATTCTCTTCGATGCTGTAGTGTGATCCGTCGAACATGACTGATGTATATCCGAGTTCGATGCACTTCTTTGCGCCTTCATATGTTCCGTGGTCGAGGTGTAAAGCGACTGGAACTGTGATTCCCATTGAATCGTGTAAATCTCTGATGATGTCAACAACCATCTTGAAGCCGCCCATATACTTAGCTGCGCCTTCTGATGTCTGGA